>NZ_DDFB01000037.1:0-55682 GCF_002336885.1 Novosphingobium sp. UBA1939
AGCGCGGGCTTGAGCAGGTTGGAAGCGTCCATCGCCCCGCCGCTGGTCGCGCCGGCGCCGATCACGGTGTGGATCTCGTCGATGAACAGGATCGCGTGCGGCATCTTCTCCAGTTCGGAGACGACCTGCTTCAGCCGTTCCTCGAAATCACCGCGATAGCGGGTGCCGGCCAGCAGGCTGCCCATGTCGAGCGAATAGATCACCGCGTTGGCCAGCACCTCGGGTACTTCGCCTTCGACGATCTTGCGCGCGAGGCCTTCGGCGATGGCGGTCTTGCCGACGCCCGGATCACCCACGTAGAGCGGGTTGTTCTTGGACCGGCGGCACAGGATCTGGATGGTGCGGTCCACTTCGGGGCCGCGCCCGATCAGCGGATCGACCTTTCCGCCCAGCGCCTTCTCGTTGAGGTTGACGCAGAACTGGTCGAGCGCGGAATCCTTCTTCTGCCCCTTGGCGTCGGCCTTTTCCTCCGGCTTGGGCTGGTCCTCGTCCGTGCCCTTGGGGTTGCGGCCTTCCACCTGCCGGCCGCCCTTGCCGATGCCGTGGCTGATGTAGCTGACCGCGTCGAGCCGGCTCATGTCCTGCTGCTGCAGGAAATAGACCGCGTAGGAATCGCGTTCGGAGAACAGCGCCACCAGCACGTTGGCGCCGGTCACGGTATCCTTGCCGGACGACTGGACGTGCAGGATGGCGCGCTGGATCACGCGCTGGAACCCGGCCGTGGGCTGTGGATCGGCCTTTTCCTGCGTTTTCAGCGACTGGTATTCCTGATCGAGGTACTGGCGCACCACGTCGCCCAGGTCACCCAGGTCGACTCCGCACGCCTGCATTACCTGCGACGCATCGGGATCGTCGATCAGGGCCAGCAGGAGGTGCTCGAGAGTCGCGTATTCGTGGCTGCGCTCCGAGGCGTTGGCGAGCGCGGCGTGCAGCGTTTTCTCAAGGCTCTGTGCGAAACTGGGCATAGGCTCTTACTTTCTGGCTTGCGCCGGGTTGTCCCCGTTCTTCAAAAATGCACGGACATGGTTAACAGGGGCCAAACCAGCCGCGGAAAGGGCACCGGAAAAGTGCCTTGAAAATGCACCGAAGCGGATCGCTGCGGTGACCATACGGGATATATGGGTATGCCGCCCGGAAAGAGGAAGGGCGGCCCGGTTCATCGCGGAGTGCCGTCCGGCGGAGAGCTTCGGAACAGCGCCTCGGCCGCAGCGCGGTGGGCCGAAGCCCGTTCCCGGTGCGCGGTAACCCGTTCGATTTCCTGCTTCAGCAACGCGATGCGCGCGTCGAGTTCGGCGCGCGAATAGGTGTCGAGCACTTCCCCGGCCAGTTGGCTGGCCAGATCGCCTTTGCGACGGGGGCGGTCTTCTTCATCCATTGCAGTGCACAATCTTGGACGGCAAGTGCTTGCTGTCAACGGGGTGCGTGGCTAGTCCTTGCAATTGACGGGGGTTTCGTCGCGAAAAGGGGGCTGGACCATGGCGACAACGGTGTCGGAAACGATGACGGCGGTGGGCTTCGATGCCCCGGGCGGTCCCGAAGTGCTTCGCCCCGAAACCGTGCCGGTGCCCCAACCCGGCCCCGGGCAGGTCCTGCTGCGAGTCGCCTATGCCGGAGTCAACCGGCCCGACGTGATTCAGCGCCAGGGTTTCTACCCCCCGCCGCCGGGTGCGTCGCCGCTGCCGGGGCTGGAAGTCTCCGGGCAGGTCGCGGCCATCGGCGAGGGCGTGGTTACGCTGCTGCCGGGCCAGAAGGTCTGCGCGCTCGTCGCCGGGGGCGGCTATGCCGAATATTGCCTGGCCGAAGCCGGCCAGTGCCTGCCCGTGCCAGAAGCCCTGTCGATGGCGGAGGCCGCGGCGATTCCGGAAACCCTGTTCACCGTGTGGCACAACGTGTTCGAGCGCGGCTGGGCCAGGGAGGGCGAGACGCTGCTGGTCCATGGCGGCACCAGCGGGATCGGCTCGATGGCGATCATGCTGGGCAAGCTGTTCGACCTGACGGTGATCGTCACCTGCGGCGGGGCGGACAAGTGCGCGGCGGCGCTGGCGATCGGTGCAGACCACGCGATCGACTACAAGGAGAGCGACTTCGTAGCGGAAGTGGCGCGGATCACCGATGGCGCCGGCGTCCATATCGTGCTCGACATGGTGGCGGGCGACTATGTCGCGCGCAACCTCAAGTGCCTGCGCGACGATGGCCGGCATGTCACCATCGCGGTGCAGGGGGGCGTCCGGGCCGAGATCAACATGGCCGAAGTGATGCGCCGGCGCCTGACGCTGACCGGATCGACGCTGCGGCCGCGCTCGAACGAGTTCAAGGCGCTGCTGGCCAGCGAGATCATGGAGCTGGTGTGGCCGCTGGTAGCCGATGGCGCGCTGCGTCCGGTAATGGACCGCGTGTTTCCGCTCGCCGATGCCGCCGCCGCGCACGCGCGGATGGAATCGGGCGGCCATATCGGCAAGATCGTGCTGGCGGTGGGTGCCGCCGCGGATATCGGGTGACCCCTTCGCGCGGCGGATTTCCGGCGATATTTCCGAAGGTTGCTGGATAGAGCTTGCCGTTTTCGGGCGCGTGGCCTACATCGTCACTCTGCACGGCCGCTCCGCAAGGGGCGGCCCTTATTGTATCCGCATTCGGAGACTTTCCCGTGAGCAACCAGCCCGCGTATCCGCTGATGCCGCACGCGACGGCGTCCTGGCTTGTCGACAACACCGCGCTCACTTTCGAGCAGATTGCCGAATTCTGCGGCCTGCACCTCCTTGAAGTGCAGGCGATGGCGGACGATCTGGCTGGCGCGAAGTACACCGGCCGCGATCCCGTGCGCTCGGGCGAACTGACCCAGGTCGAGATCGAGCGCGGCCAGGCGAACGCTGAATATCGCCTGCGCATGCAGAAGGCCCCGCTGTCGGTCAACCGCACCAAGGGGCCGCGCTACACCCCGGTGTCGAAGCGCCAGGACAAGCCCGATGGCATCGCCTGGATCCTGCGTCACCACCCTGAAATCTCGGACGCGCAGATCGGCAAGCTGATCGGCACCACGCGCAACACCATTGCCGCGATCCGCGATCGCAGCCACTGGAACATCCAGAACATCAACCCGAAGGACCCGGTCACGCTGGGCCTCTGTTCGCAGCGCGAACTGGACGGGCTGGTCGCCAAGGCGGCCAAGCGTGCGGGCATCACCGAAGAGGACGCCGGCGGCGACAACCGCCTGGGTTCGGATCGCGATGCGCTGATCGAGGAACTGCGTGCCGAGCGCGAGGCCCAGCACAAGGCCGCCGTGGAAGCCGCGCAGGAGGCCGAGGCCCGTGCCTGGCTCGAAGCGCGCCGCGCCGAAGGTGTGTCGGACAGCTAAGTCGCGTTCGAGGGATTGCACCAGAAGGGCCGCCGGGAGCGATTCCGGCGGCCTTTTCGCGTGTCCATCCGCGCCGTGGCATGGAGCGCGAAATGGTCCGGTCCTCGTCAATGCTCTGGACCGTCCGCGCCATTTGCGCGAACAAGGACGCCGGAAGAGGATAACAGCCGGATCACGCCATGAATTTTGCCGATCGCGTCACCATCACTGTCGAGAACCATGTCGCCCACGTCCTGCTGGACCGGGCGGACAAGCTGAACGCGCTCGATGACGCCATGTTCGGCGCCATCGTCGATGCGGGCCACGCCCTGTTCGACCTTGGCGGCGTGCGCGCCGTCGTCCTGTCCGGCGCGGGGCGGGCGTTCTGCGCCGGGCTGGACCTGGCGAGCATGGGCAACACCGATCGCTGGAAAGAGGGATCGCTGGTCGATCGCACCCACGGCAACGCCAACCGCGCGCAGGAGGCTGCGATGGTCTGGCGCAAGCTGCCGATGCCGGTGATCGCGGCGGTGCACGGGGTGTGCTTCGGCGGCGGGTTGCAGGTGGCGAGCGGGGCCGACATCCGCATCGTCGCGCCCGATGCGCGGCTGGCAGTGATGGAAGTGAAGTGGGGGCTGGTGCCCGACATGGCGGGCTACGCCCTGTGGCGCGGCAACGTGCGCGACGATGTGCTGCGCGAACTGACTTATACCCACCGCGAATTCGGCGGTGAGGAAGCGGTCCGGCTGGGCTTCGCCACGCATGCCGCCGCCGATCCTCTGGGCGCCGCCCTGGCGCTGGCGCACACCATCGCCGGCAAGAGCCCGCACGCGGTGCGCGCCGCCAAGCAGCTCAGCAACCGCGTTCCCGATCTGCCGGAGTCGGACGTGCTGCTGGCCGAAAGTGTGGCCCAGCAGGAACTGATGTACAGTCCGAACCAGCGCGAGGCGGTGCTGGCCGGGTTACAGAAGCGCGCCGCGGACTTCATCGATCCCTGATGGCGGCGAACACGGCACGCACGGCCAGGGCTGACTCCACACGATGAAGGCATTGCACGACCCGCAGGGCATCCTGTCGCAGGGCCTCGCCGCGATACGCGACCGCTTCCAGGTGCCGCAGGGTTTTCCCGCGCCGGTGCTGGCGGCGGCCGAACAGGCGGCGAAGCGCGTGCCATCGCTTCACGTCGACCGGACGGCCGAGCCCTTCGTCACGCTCGATCCCGCCTCGTCCACCGATCTCGATCAGGCGTTCACCATTGCCCGGTCGGGCGCGGACCTCGTGCTGCGCTATGCCATCGCCGATGTCGCGTGGTTCGTGGAGGATGGCGATCCCGTTGATGAAGAGGCATGGCGGCGCGGCGAAACGCTCTACCTGCCCGATGGCAAGGCCGGCCTCTATCCGCCGGCGCTGGCCGAAGCGGCGGCCAGCCTGCTGCCCGCGGGGCCACGCCCGGCCGTGGTCTTCACCGTTCGCGTCGCGCCGGATGGCGAGGCACGGCTGGACGGGGTGGAGCGCGCACTGATCCGCAGCCGGGCCAAGCTGGCCTATGCCACCGTGCGCGATGGCGATCTGCCGCCTGATTTCACCGAGCTGGCTGCGCGGGTCGCTGCCGCCGAAGCGCGTCGCGGGGCGGCGCGCGTCGATCCGCCCGAACAGGAAGTGGTCGCGCTGGGGCAGGGGCGCTATGCGCTGGCCTATCGCCCGCTGCTGCTATCCGAAAGGCGCAATGCCGCGCTGTCGCTGGCGACCAACCTGGCCGTGGCGCAAGCCCTGCTGGCGCACGGCACGGGCCTGTTCCGCGTGATGGCCGGTCCCGACGACAAGGCGGTCGCGCGGCTACGGCAAACCGCGCTGGCGCTGGCGCTCGACTGGCCGGCGGCGATGCCGCTGGCCCAGTTCGAAAAGACGCTCGATCCGGCACAGCCCCGGCAGGCGGCGTTCATGATGGCGGTCCGCCGCGCCGGCAACGGCGCCGGCTATGCCCCGCTCCAGCCGGGCATGCCGCCGTGGCACAGCGCCATCGCGGCCTCCTATGTCCACGCCACCGCGCCCTTGCGGCGGCTGGCCGACCGCTACGTGATCCGTGCGGCGCTCGCCGTGTGCCATGGCGATCCGGTGCCCGAAGCGGTAACCCGCGCCTTTGCGGCCCTGCCCGAGGTGATGGCGCGGGCCGACGCGCTGGCCGGGCGGATCGAACGCGGCGTCATCGACCTGGCCGAAACCGTGATGCTGCGCGACCGGACCGGGGAGCGGTTCGATGCCGTCGTCACCGACAGCGAAGGCGATTCGGCGCGCATCCAGCTTGCCGGGCTGCCGGTGGTCGCGCGCGTCCGGGCGGCCGGCGTCCTTCCCGGTACCCGCATCATGGTGCGGCTGGACCAGGCGGACTCCGCCAACGGACGGCTGGCCTTCAGCCTCGCGTCCTGAACCGGCGCCACATCCGGCGCCACATCCGGCTTCGCGCCCAAACCGATACCTGGCAAAAATCGGAAGAATCCGATTGCGGCCAACCGGCGTTCCGGCTAACCGCCCCTCTCTCCACGCGCTTGCCGCGCATCGAGGCCCGATGGCGGAGTGGTGACGCAGCGGACTGCAAATCCGTATACGCCGGTTCGATTCCGGCTCGGGCCTCCACTTCTCCCTATCGCGCGTTTCGCATCGCTCTTGGCAACCGCAGCGCGCTGCCGGACCAAGTTCGGCATTGCGCTTTGCCGCATGAATGACGACGTAGGCAGGCATGACTGAAGAAGAAAAGAACCGGGAGCTTATCAACCGGAAGTTCTACAAGGCCGAGCAGGAAGCGGGCTTTGTCGAATCCCACCCCAGAACAACCCCGCAGCAGCAGGATCCGGCCTATCGGCTGGCGTTCCGCGATACCGATTTCCTCCTGCGCGAGGAATTGCGGCCGGTGCGGTTCCAGCTCGAACTGCTCAAGCCCGACATGCTGCTGGACGAAGCGGGCATCGGCTCCACGCTGGTGATGTACGGATCGGCGCGGATTCCCTCCCCCGATCACGTCGAGGGGCTGCTGGCTGCCGCCACCTCGCCCGAGCGCAAGGCCGTGGCCGAGCGGCTTGCGGCCAAGGCGCACTATTACGACGAGGCCCGCAAGCTGGCCGGCATCGCCAGCCGCTGCGCCGTGGTGGAAGACGGCAAGCGCCAGTTCGTGATCTGTTCGGGCGGCGGGCCTTCGATCATGGAAGCGGCCAACCGCGGCGCGGCGGAGGCAGGCGCGGAATCGATCGGGCTCAACATCGTGCTGCCGCACGAACAGGCGCCGAACGGCTATGTCACCCCGCACCTGTCGTTCCAGTTCCACTATTTCGCGCTGCGCAAGATGCATTTCCTGCTGCGCGCCCGGGCCGTCGCGGTGTTTCCGGGCGGGTTCGGCACGTTCGACGAATTCTTCGAATTGCTCACGCTGATCCAGACGGGCAAGATGAAGCCCATCCCGATCCTGCTGTTCGGCAAGGATTTCTGGAACCGCGTGGTGAACTTCGAGGCGCTGGCCGAGGAAGGCGTGATCAACTTCGATGATCTGAAGCTGTTCCACATGGTCGAAAGCGCCGAGGACGCCTGGCGCCACATTACCGGCTTCTACGATCTGGAATGCGAGTGAGCGGCCGGCCTCAGGGCCCGGGATCGAGGTCTTGGCGCACCGCCTGATGGCCCAGCGGGCCGTGCCCGGCGCCGAAACCGGGCGCGGCTTCCAGCGCGGCGCGCACGAAGCGGCGCGCGCCGTCCACCGCGTCCTCCAGCGCAAGGCCCCGGGCCAGCAGCGTGGCGATCGCGCTAGATAGCGTGCAGCCGGTGCCATGGGTGTGGCGCGTGACGATGCGCGGCGCGGCCCAGACCCGCTCTGGCCGGCCGGGCACGACCAGCCGGTCCACCACCTCTTCGCCATCGGCATCGCCGCCCTTGGCGATATAGGCGACGCCGCGCGCGCGCATCGCCGCGTCCCCGCCCAGCGCCGCGAGTTCGGGCACGTTGGGCGTGGTCAGCGTGGCCGCGCGCATCAGCCGCTCGAACGCGGCGATGGTCGCCGCGTCGGCCAGCGCCGCGCCGCTGGTGGCGATCATCACCGGGTCGAACACCACGGGCACGGCCAACCGCTCCACGCGATCGGCCACCACGGCGGCGATCGCCGGCGAACCGAGCATGCCGATCTTCACCGCATCGACGCCGATGTCGTTCAAGCAGGCATCGATCTGCGCGGCGACCATCACCGGATCGACCGGCAGCACGGCGTGCACGCCGGTGGTATCCTGCGCCGTCAGCGCGCAAATCGCGCTCATGGCATAGCCACCCAGCATCGTGATCGTCTTGATGTCGGCCTGAATGCCGGCGCCACCGCCCGAATCGGACCCAGCGATGGTGAGGATGCGGGGCGGGCGGATCATGGCTGCGGGCAAAAGTTGCGCGCCATCACGCCTTGAACTTGCGCTCGCTGGACGGCGGATGCTTGGCGTGAAGCGCCTTGGCGCGCGTGGGCCGGTCCATCAGCTCGCCGCCGCAGTTGGGGCAGCGATCATCCAGCTCCTCGGCGCATTCGGCGCAGAAGGTGCATTCGAACGAGCAGATGAACGCACCGGGCGCCTCGGCCGGCAGGTCGGTTCCGCAGCGTTCGCAATCGGGGCGCATTTCCAGCATGGCCAGTTCCTTCCGCAAGGGCGCCTACTTCCCCGCCCACCCCCAACCCCTCCCGCAAGNNGGGAGGGGAGCGAGACTTGCGCCGCCGCAGGTGGCGTTAGTCGCAGCGGGGTAGGCCTGTGGTACGCACGGCTACCAACACCCACTGGCCGCGAAGCACAAAACCATGCCCCCGACAAGCGCGCCGTCAACAAGCGCGCGCGTTACGCCGCCTTGCGCACGGCGTCGCAGATCGCGTCGACCACGCGTTCCACTTCTTCGGCATCGTCGCCTTCTGCCATCACGCGGATGACCGGTTCGGTGCCGGACGGGCGGATGACCAGCCGGCCCTTGCCCGCCAGCCGCGCTTCGGCATCGGCGATCGCCGCCTTCACCGTGTCGGCCTCCAGCGGCTTGCCCCCGGCGAAGCGCACGTTCTTGAGCAGTTGTGGCACCGGATCGAACAGGTGGAGCAGTTCGCTGGCCGGCTTGCCCGAGGAGACCAGCGCCGCCAGCACCTGCAGCGCGGCGATCGTGCCGTCGCCGGTGGTGGCATGATCGGCCAGGATCATGTGGCCCGATTGTTCGCCGCCCACGTTGTAGCCGCCCTCGCGCATCTTCTCGAGCACGTAGCGATCGCCGACGGCGGTGCGGATCAGGTCCAGCCCCTTGCTCTTGAGGAAGCGTTCGAGGCCGAGGTTGGACATGACCGTGGCCACCACGCCGCCGCCGCGCAGTTCGCCGCGCGCGGCCAGCTGGCTGCCGATCAGCGCCATGATCTGGTCGCCGTCCACCGTCTGCGCCTTTTCGTCGACCACGATCAGGCGATCGGCATCGCCATCCAGCGCGATGCCGATGTCGGCGCGCACTTCGCGCACCTTGGCCTTGATCGCTTCCAGGTGCGTGGAGCCGACGTTGAGGTTGATGTTCTTGCCGTTGGGCTCGACGCCCAGCGTGATCACTTCCGCGCCCAGTTCCCACAGCGCGGAGGGCGTGACGTGATAGGCAGCGCCATTGGCGCAATCGAGCACGATGCGCAGGCCGTCCAGCCGCACGTTGTCGGGCAGCGAAGCCTTGACCGCGTGGATATAGCGGCCGCGCGCATCCTCGATGCGGCGGGCGCGGCCGACTTCGGTGGCGTCGGCCAGCGGCAGATCCTGTTCGAGCATCGCCTCGATCGCGAGTTCCGCCTCGTCCGACAGCTTGTAGCCATCGGGGCCGAACAGCTTGATCCCGTTGTCCTCGAACGGATTGTGGCTGGCCGAGATCATAACGCCCAGATCGGCGCGCATCGACCGGGTCAGCATGGCCACGGCCGGCGTCGGCATCGGCCCCAGCAGCACCACGTCCATACCCACGCTGGTGAACCCCGCCACCATCGCGCTTTCCATCATGTAGCCCGAAAGGCGGGTGTCCTTGCCGATCACCACGCGATGGCGGTGATCGCCCCGCTGGAAATAGCTGCCGGCGGCCTGACCGACCTTCATCGCCGTTGCCGCGGTCATCACCCCGGCGTTGGTCCGGCCGCGAATGCCGTCGGTGCCAAAGAACTTCCGTCCCATGAAAACCCTTTATCCCTGTTCGCGCGCCCTGGCGGGTCGCCGCGCATTGCGCTCTTGCCCTACACGATTAAATGTCACCAGCGCATGAACCAAGCGATTAACGATCCGTCATCGCCCTCCGCCTTGCCGCCGATCGCGCAAGTGCCGGCCCTGTGGACTTTCGCCGCGCTGACGGCGGGCCTGCTGGGCGGGCTGGCGTTGGCCTTCGCGGCGCCACAGGCGCTGCCCGCCGTGCTGGGCGTGGTGGAGCCGGTGGGCGACCTGTGGCTGCGCGCGCTGAAGGCCACGATCGTGCCGCTGGTGGCGGCGCTGCTGTTCACGGGCATCGTGCAGACGGTGGCGACGGCGCAGGCCGGGGCGATGGCGCGGCGCAGCCTGGGCGCGTTCCTGGCCTTCCTGGCGTTCAGCGCGGCGATGCCGATGGTAGTGACGCCCGCGCTGCTGGCGCTGCTGCCGATCCCGGGCGGGTCCGGGTCGGCGCTGCGCACCAGCCTTGCCGGCAGCGCGCCTGTGACCGGCGCCGTGCCGGGAATCGGCGAATTCCTGCGCTCGATCGTGCCGACCAACGTGATCGATGCCGCCGCCAACGACCGGATGCTGCCGATGATCCTGTTCATGGCGGTGTTCGCGCTGGCCAGCACCCGCATCGCGCGGCCGCAGCGCGATATGCTGGCGACGTTCTTCGCCGCGCTTGCTTCCGCCATGCTGGTGGTGATCGGCTGGGTGCTGGCGCTGGCGCCGCTGGGCGTGTTCGCGCTCAGCCTGTCGGTCGCGGCGAAAAGCGGGACGTCGGCGATCGGCGCGCTGGCGCACTACGTGGTGATCGTGGTGCTCACGGGATCGGTGGTGTTCCTGGCCGGATACGCGATCGCGGCGCTGATCGCGCGCAAGCCGTTGATGGGCTTCGCCCGCGCCGTCCTGCCCGCGCAGACGCTGGGGCTTTCGACGCAAAGTTCGCTGGCCTCGCTGCCGGCGATGCTCGGCGCCTGCCGCACGCTGGGCCTGCGCGAAACCACCGCCGAATTCGTGCTGCCACTGGCCGTGGCGCTGTTCCGCGCGACCAGCCCGGCGATGAACCTCGCCGTCGTGATCTATGTCGCGCACTGGTATGGCGTGCCGCTGGCGCCGGCGCTGATCGTCTCGGGCTGGGCTATGGCGATCCTCGTCTCGCTCAGTTCGGTCAGCCTGCCCGGCACGATCAGCTTTGTGGCCTCGGTCGGCCCGATCGCCATCGCCATGGGCGTGCCGGTCGAACCGCTGGCACTGCTGGTGGCGGTGGAAGTGCTGCCCGATCTGATGCGCACGCTGGGCAACGTGACGATGGACGTGGCGATCACCGCCGTGATCGATCGCGCAGCGGGAACAGGGGGAGACGAGGAGCCACGGTAATCGGCAAACGCACCATCGCTGATTAGAAAAAATCGCTGGAAAATCGGCGCGAATGCCATAGGCGGCGGGCAACCAAACGTCTTCCCGGGCGTTGGTTGCACGAACCGTTTTCTCCCCACGATCGATCTGGAGCGACCATGGCCATTTCCCTGATTACCCTGCCCTATGCCGAAGACGCGCTGGCTCCGGCCATTTCCGCGACCACCGTGCAGACGCACCATGGCAAGCATCACCGCACCTATGTCGATCGCACCAACACCGCGATCGAGGGTGGCGACCTGGCCGACAAGCCGCTGGAAGACATCGTCGCCGCCGCCGAGGCCAAGGGCGACAAGGGCCTGTTCAACAATTCGGCGCAGACCTGGAACCACGGCTTCTACTGGTTCAGCCTCGCCCCGTCGTCGGCCGCGCCGACCGGCGATCTCGCCGCCGCCATCGAAAGTTCGTTCGGCTCGTTCGACGCGCTGAAGCAGGAACTCGCCGCGCAGGGCACCGCGCACTTCGCGTCGGGCTGGGTGTGGCTGGTCGAAAAGAACGGCAAGCTCTCGGTGGAACAGACCCATGATGCCGCCACTTACACCACGCTCAGCGGCAATCCGCTGCTGGTGATCGACCTGTGGGAACACGCCTATTACCTCGACCACAAGAACGTGCGCCCGAACTACCTCAAGGACGTGATCGACAATCACCTGAACTGGGAATTCGCCGCCGAGAACTTCGGTCGTGGCGCGCTCTGGACCTATCCGGCCTGATCGGTCCGGTCTGGACGTGACAGTCCGGACGTGACAGGCTGACAACATGCGCAGGGCCGGCCCGTCAGGGCTGGCCCTGTTCCGTTTCGTAAGACGCGTGCCCCAGCGATGGCATCGGCCCCTCCGGCTCCACCGTGTCGATGCCCGGCTCGAACAGCGGTTCCCCGAACAGGAAGCCCACCACGTTGGGGTGCCCCAGATGCTCCAGCAGCGCCGAAATGGTCAGCAGGATGGGGACCGACAGCAACGCGCCCAGCACGCCCCAGATCCACGTGAAATAGCTGATCGCCAGCAGGATCGAGACCGGATTGACGGTGAAGCGCGCGCCCAGGATCGAGGGCGTGATCAGATTCGATTCGATCGCGTGCAGGCCCAGGTAAAGCAGCATCGGCAGCAGCCCCAGCGCCACGGTGGAGGCGGTGCCCAGACCCACCAGCGCCAGCAGCGCCATCATCGTCAGCGGTCCGATATAGGGCAGGAAATTGAGCACGAAGGCCAGGCCGCCCCACATGATCGGCGCGGCGAGGCCATAGCCCCAGGCGCCGCCCGCCACGATCAGCCCCACCCCGAGGTTGATCTGCGCCACCGTGAGCATGTACGAGGCCACGCGGTCCTGCACGTCACGCATGACCTTGGCCATCCGCACCGACGCGCCGAAGCTGTGCCGGTCAAGCAGCAGGCGCCGCTTCATGCGGATGCGCGCCTCGATCATGAAAAAGGCCATCAGCAGCGTCAGCAGCGTTTCCAGCACCACGCTGGGCGTGGCGAATGCGACCTGTTCGATCACCGATGGCCCGGCCAGCACGACCTCGCGCGCGGGATGGCCGGCGATGCGCCCCAGTTGCCGGTTGATATCGCCCAGCCACGCGAAGTTGTCGCGCAGTTCCGCCGACCGCTGGCTGATCTGCCGCACCAGTTGCGGGACCTGATCGACCATGACGAAGGCCGGTTGCAGGATCAGCGTCAGCGCGGCGACGATTACCGCGATCATGGTGACGATCGCCACAAACGAGGCGAGCATGTTGGGCAGGCCCAGCCGGACCAGGCGATCCGCCAGCGGCGACAGCACGATGGTGAAAATCATCGCCGTTACCGGTGGCAGGAATACCACCGATCCGATCGACAGTACGAAGGGCAGCGCCAGGAACAGCCCGGCGCCCAGCAGCAGCAGGATTGCCGATTGCAGGCGCGCCTGTGGATCGGCAGCCGCATCGGCGCCTGCTGCGGGAACGGTGGCGGGTCGGTCTTCAGGCTGCGGCACGGCACGCGCTTTCGGATAGGATCGCTGTCACCCTACGCAAGGGTGCCGCGCCGGTTCAAGCCCCGCGATGGTCGGCCATGGGGTCGATCCCGTGATCTATCCTGCCCGCACGGCGCTGCCGCCGGGCGCGGTCACGCTTACGCGCCGGACTGCACCGATGCGTCCAGTTCCGCCATGATCGCATCATGGGCCACATCGTTTCCGCTGCGGCGCGGCAACTGCCCGCTTTCGATCATCTGCGCCAGCGCGGCGCGGGCGCGTCCGACGCGGCTCTTGATGGTTCCCACCGCGCACTGACAGATCTGCGCCGCTTCTTCGTAACTGAAGCCGCCAGCGCCCACCAGCAGCAGCGCCTCGCGCCGTTCCGGGGGCAGCGTCAGCAGCGCCCGGTGCATGTCCGAAAGGTGGAGCGGCGCTTCCTGCCCGGCGGGGGCCACGAGGATGCGCTCGGCCACGACTTCGTCGTAGTCGGCGCGAAAGCGGTTGCGGCGCATATCGGTGAGATAGGCGTTGCGCAGGATCACGAAGGTCCAGGCGCGCATGCTGGTGCCCGGCTCGAACCGGTCCTGCGCCGCCCACGCCTTGAGCAGCGTTTCCTGCACGAGATCGTCGGCAAGGTCGGGCCGTCCGCACAGCCCCCGCGCGAAAGCGCGAAGGTGGGGGATCACAGCGGTCAGTTCGCGCTTGAACGACGCGGCGTTGGAAGAGGTCGCGTCCTTTCGGGGTGCGTCGTCTCCGTTCGTCACGCGTTCACGCCGGCCGCTCTCCGGGATCCGGGCGGGCTCAGCCATGCTGGTCGTCATCGAGCTGGTCAAGCAGGCGCGCGAAGCTGTCGGGCAACGGTTCCTCCACGACGGAATCGTAAAGACGCTTCAATCCTTCGGCCCATTCGGGCTTCGTGGACTTTGCACCGGGCCGATGAGGCGCATCGAGGGACTTCATGGGTTTCTCTTTCGGCATTCGTTCTTGCGAGCCTCCCCCCCTTTGAGGATCATGGCAAAAAGGATCCGCAACGCGGCGATGTGAGCATTAGCCCGCCACGGAGCCGGCAAGCCAGCGATCATGACGGGACGTTTGATTGTGGAACGAAACCGGCGGCGGGAAGTTCCCCCGAAATTGCCGGGAACGCCCGATCGGGCAAGACATGGACCCGTGCGCCGGCCATAAACGTTTGGCATGGTAGTCTGGCACGATCATCGACGGTGATCAGCCGCAAGCAAGGATAACAAGCGGGTGGAGACACGCCTGTCGCGCAGGACCATGAAGTCACGCTGGTATGCCCGGTTTCCCCGGGCCGTGCCGGTGGGGATTTTCGTGCTGACGATGGCGATCACCGGCGTCAGCGTCTATGCGATCGAGCGCGCCGAACGGCAGCGTGAAACCGCGCAACTCGGCCAGATCGCGCAGTCCGTGGCGTCGGGCCTCGAACGGCGCGCCAACGCCAGTTCCGCCTATCTGCGGTCGGGCGCCGCGCTGTTCGCGACGCAGCGCGTGGTCGAAGCGCCGCTGTTCCAGACGTTCATTGGCCAGTTGCATCTCAACGGCACCTATGCCGGTTCCGACGGCATCGGCTGGGCCATGAAAGTGAACCGGCAGGATATCCCCACGGTGGAGGATGTGATCCGCCGCAACGGTGATCCCGCCTTTGCCATCCGTCCCCGTCCGGCGGCAAGCGCACGCTTCGTGGTGCCGATCATGTATCTCCAGCCGGACAGCGAGCGGAACCGCCGCGCGATCGGCTTCGACATGCATTCCGAGCCCGTCCGTCGCAGCGCGATGCAGACCGCGGAACGCCTGGGCCGCCCCACCGCGACGGGCAAGGTCGTGCTGCAACAGGAAGGCCCCGGCGGCGGTTCTCCCGGATTTCTCATCTACATGCCGGTCTATGGCCTGGGCGGAACGCGGATCGAACAGAACCTGCGCGGGTTCGTCTATAGTCCGTTCAACGCCCGCCAGTTCCTGGAAGCCTCGATCGACACGGTCAGCATGGAACCGGCGGGCATTCGCCTCTACGATCAGGCCGTCGCCCCGGCCAACCTGCTGGCGGAAGTGCCGCTGGCCAGCCGTTCGGGCCTTGTCGCCCGCCGCGCGATCGATCTCGCCGGCCGGCGCTGGGTGCTGGAAGTGGAAGCGCCGGCTTCGGCCATGCTCAGCGGCATGTCGGTAATGACCTTGCTGTTCGGGTTGCTGGTGGCCACCCTGCTGCTGGTCCTCGCGCGCGTGCTGACGCATCAGGCTTCCGAAGACCGCGAGGCGCTGGCCTGGTTCGAGCAGCAGGCCTCGATCCGCAACTCGCTGACGCGCGAACTGAACCACCGGGTCAAGAACACGCTGGCCAACGTGCTGTCGATCATCGCGCTGACACGCCGGCGCGCGACCAGCCTCGACAGCTTCGCGGACAGCCTTGAGGGACGCATTCGCGCGCTGTCCGCCACGCACGACCTGCTCACCCAGTCCGAATGGGGCGCAACGCCGATCCGCGCGATCGTGAAGGCCGAAATGGCGCCTTACGCGCAGGATGCGGAACGCCACCTTGTTCTGGACGGGCCGGACGTGGATCTTGCCCCGAACGACGCGCTTTCGCTCGGCCTTGCCATTCACGAACTGGCGACCAATGCCGCCAAGTATGGTGCGCTAAGCGTGGAGGATGGGCAGGTGTCGGTGCGCTGGGCGATGGTCGCGGACAATCTGGCCCGGATCGAATGGCAGGAGCGCGGCGGCCCGGCGGTTTCGGTGTCCGGGCGCCGCGAACGCGGCTTCGGCACCGATCTGATCGAGAAGATCGTCGCGCACGAACTGCGCAATCCGGTCGATCTGCGCTTCGATCCGGAGGGGGTGTCCTGCACGCTGACCGTGCCGGTGCGCCGTCGCGGCGATTTCGCGATCCGCGAGAGCAAGGCCTAGGGCCGGGACCCATCGCAGGCGCCCGCTACAAGGCAGGCCCGCCTCCTTGCGGAAACGAGCCTCCATCGCTTTAGCGCGGCCTCAGACCAGCGGTTGGCTTGATCCGAAGAACAGCGCCTGGCTTATCGCCGCGCGCACCGTCGCTTCCTGGAACGGCTTGGTCACCAGGTAGGTCGGCTCGGGCCGGTCCCCCGTCAGCAGACGTTCGGGATAGGCGGTAATGAAGATCACCGGCACGTCGGCGATGGCGAGGATGTCGTCCACCGCGTCCAGCCCCGAACTGCCGTCGGCCAGCTGGATATCGGCCAGGACCAGGCCCGGCGTGTGGTCCGCCACGATCGCGCGCGCCTGCGTGCGCGTGGCCGCCATGCCGCAGACGTCGTGTCCCAGCGACCGCACCAGGTCTTCAAGCTGCATGGAGATCAGCGGCTCATCCTCGATGATCAGGACCGACGTCGCCGATTCCAGATCGATCTCTGCCACCGCTTCGCGCACGAAGTCCTCGATCGCGGCTTCGTCGACACCCATGATCATGGCGGCTTCCGGCGTGGAGAAATCCTCCAGCGTGGTCAGGAGCAGCGCCTGGCGGTTCAACGGCGTGATCGCGGCAAGGCGTTCCTGCACGGCCGCTTCATGCAACCCCGCCACACCGCTGCCCGCACGTTCGCCGATGTCCACGAAGCCGCTTGACCACACGCGGTGAAACGCATGGTACAGCTGAGGCCGGCCTTCGCCGATCAGCGCGCGCAATTCGCCATCGGCCAGCGCCGCTTCCAGCGTGGCGCGCACGAAGGCGTCGCCGGTGGACTGGCTGCCCGTCAGCGCGCGCGCGTACCGGCGCAAATAGGGAAGATTGGTGGCAACCTTGGCACCCAATGACATGCAAATCCTTTCCCGATCGATCGGATATCGCCCCTAAACGCGCGTGCCTCGCATCTGGTTCCCGCCGGCATCGAACATGGTTTCCCGGCGCGGACTATTATGGATCAAAACAGTCGGAAATATTTTTCCATGGCCGGGAACCGGCCGTCCGGTCGCGCATTTAGCATTTGTCACTGCCGAGACCCCCCTCCCGTCCAAGCGGCCGTGACACGATCCCTGAAGGCTCTCGCCGGTACCCCCGGCGAGAGCCTTTTTCCTTGATGACATTGTCAGAGCCGGTCGCGGATCGGAAAAACGGGGCCGGAAAACATCCGGCCGGACAAACGGGAGGCGGGCGGCGCTTACAGCGCCTTCTGGTAGATTTCGTATTCCTTGTTCACATGGCTGTCGATCGCGTCGGCAATGGCGATCATTCCCTGGTTGTCGTCCAGGATCCAGCCGATCTCGCCGCGGCTTGCGCCATAGTTGGCCACCGAATTGCGCCGGATGTACTCGATCATCATGAAGGCGAGCTGGCTGGCGAGGCGCGAGGCCTGCAGCCGTTTGCGCACGCCCATCAGCGGCACGCGCATCGTGCGCACCTTGGGCTTGCGCAGCCACAGCAGCAGCTTGATCCAGTTGAACGGGAACAGCTTGCCCTTCATCGGCCGGAGCACTTCGTTGAGATCGGGCAGCGTCATCATGAACGCGACCGGTTCGCCCTCGTATTCGGCGACCATGATCAGATCCTCGCGCACGATCGGCTTGAACTTCTTGCCGGCGTAGGCGATTTCGCGGTCGGTGAAGGGCACGAACCCCCAATTGTCGGACCAGGCATCGTTGAGGATGTCGAGAATGAGCGCTGCCTCGGCATCGAACTTGCTCTTGTCGACATTGCGGATGCGGATCTTCGGATTCTTCTCGCCCGACTGGACGATGCGCTGGATCAGCGGCGGAAACTCCTTCGAAATGTCCAGCTCATAGGTCTTGAGCGTCTTGGCCGGGGTATAGCCCTGCGCCTCGATATAGGTCTGGTAGCGCTTGGGCTGGTGCCCCATCATCACCGTGGGCGGATGATCGTGCCCGCGCGTGAGCTGGCCCGGCTCCTCCCACACCGACATCGACAGCGGCGCCAGCACGCGCGTCATGCCCTTGCCGCGCAGCCAGTCCTCCGCCGTGGCGATCAGCGCGCGGGCGACGTCGCCGTCCTCCGCCTCCAGCAGCCCCCAGTTGCCGATACCCGGCCCCATCCCCTGCTCCGGGTCCATCGCCAGCGCCAGGTGATCGAGATGCGCCGAGATGCGGCCGACCACGCGACCATCGCGACGGGCCAGGAAGAACTGGACATCGGCGTGGCCAAAGAACGGATTCTTCGCCGGATCGACCAGTTCCAGTGCTTCCATCCGCAGCGGCGGCACCCAGTTCGGCTCGTCCGCGTTGATGCGATAGGCAAGGTCCACGAAAGCCTCGCGCTCCGCCTTGCCGGAAACGGGAGTGATGACTACTTCGCCGTGAGCCACGATCTTGCCTTTGTTTGGGATTAGAGGGTCTTCACCGGCGACCTGCGGTTGGTCCCGGCGACTTGTCAAGCCGGACGGAGCGTGAGAGCCCGGCATCGAATCAGGAACCGGTTCCCAGGCCGGCCAGGGTCACTGTGGAATAAAGACATGATTGCTTCCGACATTCTCGAAACCCCGGCAACCACGCCGTCCGGCGTCGCCAGCGGCCGGAGCCTGGCCGGCACGCCCGACGACAAGGACATGCTGCGCGCCGCCGTGGACCTCACGCGCGATATCGCGACGGCGCAGCCCGGAATCTACTGGCCCGACATGCTGGCTTCGGCCACGCTGGGTTATGCCGCGCTGGCGGGCGCGATCCTGCTGGCCAGCCCCTGGGCCGCGCTGGCCTGCGGCGTGCTCGCGGCGCTGGCGCTCTACCGCGCGCTGCTGTTCATCCACGAACTGACGCACATCCACAAGAACGCG
Organism: Novosphingobium sp. UBA1939; assembly: GCF_002336885.1. NCBI lineage: Bacteria > Pseudomonadati > Pseudomonadota > Alphaproteobacteria > Sphingomonadales > Sphingomonadaceae > Novosphingobium > Novosphingobium sp. UBA1939. The sequence continues at coordinate 18,675 of NZ_DDFB01000037.1, forward strand.
CTGCCGGGCTTCCGGCTGGTGTGGAACCTGCTGGTCGGCATCCCGATGCTCACGCCGTCCTTCATGTACGAAGGCGTCCACACCCTGCACCACGCCCGCACCCGCTATGGCACGGCGGAAGACCCGGAATACCTGCCGCTGGCGCTGATGAAGCCGTGGTCGCTGCCGGTGTTCCTGATCTCGGCGATCCTGCTGCCTCTGGCGCTGCTGATCCGTTCGGGCATTCTGGTGCCGCTGGGCGTGGTCATCCCGCCGTTGCGGACGCTGGTGTGGGAACGCGCCTCGGCGCTGGCGATCAACCCCGCGTTCCGCCGCCGCCCGCCCGAAGGCGATTTCGCGCGGATGGTGTTCTGGCAGGAACTGGGCGCGTCCGCCTGGGCCATCTTCCTGCTCGGTTGGTCGGCCACGCACGGCTGGCGGCCGCTGGCGATCGGCCTGGCGGTGATTTCCGCCACGGCGGTGCTCAACCAGATCCGCACGCTCGTCGCCCACCTGTGGGAGAACGAGGGCGATGCCATGACCGTGACGGGGCAGTATCTCGATTCGGTCAACGTGCCGCCGCCGGCGCTGCTCGCGCCGCTGTGGGCGCCGGTGGGCCTGCGCTACCACGCGCTGCACCACCTGCTGCCCAGCATGCCCTATCATTCGCTGGGCGAAGCGCACCGGCGGCTGCGCGCGCAGCTGGGTGGGAAATCGACCTACGAACAGGCCAACTATCCGGGGCTGCTGCCGCTGGTCGGCCGATTGGCGCGCAGCACCATGGGCGCGCGCTGATACGTCGGGAAGGGCGCGAACCGTTCGCGCCCGCTTCCCCGGCACTACTCTTCGGTTCGCACCAGCACCGTTTCGCCGATCAGCAGGAACAGGAAGAACGGCGCCCAGGCCGCGAGCAGCGGCGGGTATCCGCCGAAGTTGCCCATGGCGAGCGCGGCATTGTCCACCACGAAATAGGCGAAGCCCAGCGCCATGCCGCCGATCGCGCGGATGAACAGGTGGCCCGAACGGGCTAGGCCGAACGCCGCCGTGGCGCCCAGCAACGGCATCAGCAGGGCTGAAAGCGGCCCGCTGAACTTGTGCCACCACTTGCCGTCGATCTCGCCCGTGCGGAATCCGGCGGCGCGGATCGCCTCGATCGAGCGCGACAGGTGCGTGACCGATTCGCCATCGGCATCGACGTTCTTGATCACCACCTGCACCGGCTCGACGCTCTGGGCATAGACCTGCGGCCCGGGCAGGTCGGTCTGCCGCGCGCTCTGCACGTCGAAGGCTGTCGGCCGGTCGAACCGCCAACCCGGCCTGGCATAGCTGGCCGAAGGCGCGGCCACGATCTCGGTCACCATGCCGGTCGGATCGCGGCGATACCAGCTCACGTCGCTCATGCGGATCGCGGCGCCTTCCCCGGTCACCGAGCGCGCGAACAGGATGTTCTGCCCGTCCTGCAGCCACACGTTGGTCTTGACCCCGCTATCCACGGGGATCGGGCCGTAGTCCGCCGCTTCCCACGCCTTCAGCGTGGCGGTGGAGCGCGCCACGACCCGTTCGTTGAACGCAAAGGTCACCAGCGATGTCACCGCCGCCACCAGAAACAGCGGCGCCAGCACCTGATGGGCGGAAAGGCCGGACGCCTTCATCGCGATGACCTCGCTGTTCTGGTTCAGCGTCATCAGCGTGATGATCGTGGCAAGTAGCACCGAATAGGGCAGGAAGCGGCTGACCAGTTGCGGAAAGCGCAGGCTGACGTAGGTCAGCAACTGGGCCTGGCCGTTGCCGGGCGCGGCCAGGATCGATCCGCTTTCGCTGAGCAGGTCCAGCATCTGCAGGACCAGGACCAGCATCAGCAGCACCGCCACGATCCGCACCGCGAACATCTTGGCGATGTAGAACGTCATCGTCCGCGACGGGAAGAACTCAAACTGCACCGGTCGTCTCCGCGTCGCTTGCCGCCGGCGTGGCGCGTTCGTGGCGCTGCGCGAACAGCTTGCCCACCGCGCCGGCCAGCTTGGCGAAGCCGCGCTCCAGCGCGCCGATCGGCTGACCGCCCGGCACATAGGCCAGCCGCCAGTACATCCACACGATCAGCGCGGCGAACAGCAGGAACGGCCCCCACAGCGCCAGCGTCGGATCGATTCGGCCCAGGCTGGCGACATCCTGCCCGTACTGGTTCACCTTGTGATAGGCCACGACCATGACGATCGACAGGAACACGCCGAGCGAGGAGGTCGATCGCTTCGGCGGCACCGCCAGCGCCACCGCCAGCAGCGGCAGCAGGACCATCATCACCACTTCCACCAGGCGGTAATTCAGGCTCGCCCGGCTCTCGTTGCGCATCTGCTCGGAATACTTGTCGTTCCAGCCGATCTTGAGCAGTTCGGGCAGGAAGTATTCCCGGTCCTCGTTGCCGCGCTGGCGGAACTGCTCGATCTTGGGCAGGTCGATCGGCAGGTCATGGCTGGCGAACGAGAGCACGCGCGGCGAATTGATGCCCTGACCTTCCTGCACGATCTGGCCGTCGGTCAGGCGCAGGATCACCGTGTCCGGGTTCTCGCGGTTGGCGAAGAACCGCCCCTCGCGGGCCGAAACGACCAGCGTCTGCCCTTTTTCGGTCACGATCCGGGCGAAGATGCCGCGCAGGTCGCGCCCCTCGTCACGGCTCGCGTCCACGCGCAGCGCGGTCTTGTCCTGCAGCGAGTTGAATTCCCCGACCTTGATCGAGGCGCCCAGCGCGCCCGAGCGCAGCTCGAACTGGAGCTGTTCGTAGTAATAGCGCGAAAGCGGCTGAAGATAGCCAACGATCAGCAGGTTCACCCCCGCCAGCACGATCGCGAAGATATAGGGCACGCGCAGCAGCCGCGTGTAGGACAGCCCCACCGCGCGCATCACGTCGAGCTCGGAACTGGTCGCCAGCTTGCGGAAGGCGAACAGGATGCCCAGCATCAGGCCCAGCGGAATCGCCAGGCTGGCGTATTCGGGCAGGAGGTTGGCCAGCATCTTGAACACGACGCTGACCGGTCCACCTTCCGTCGCCACGAAATCGAACAGCTTCAGCATCTTGTCGAGCACAAGCAGCGACGCCGCGATCGCGAACACCGACAGCATCGGCACGATCACGAGCCGGGCAATGTAACGGTCTGTGGCGGTGAGAAATTTCACGTCTGGGGCGATCTTCGTCGTGCAAATCCGGCGGGTCCAGCTTCCCGCATCGCCCCGACTAGCGGGGAAACCGTGCGCGCGAAAGTGGCAATCGCGGTGTTACGCTTTGGGAAAAAGGTAACAAGACGGTTGTCAGAGCGAAGCGGCGGCGGAATAACCACGCCGGCCAAAACCGAAATACGGCTGTCACAGCGGCCCGGCAGTCGGGTCATGGGCTTGATCGCGGGGGATGGAAGCGTTGTGAGCCAGGAGGCAACCGGCGCCGTATGGTGGAAGCGGCAACTGGCGCGCAACTGCGCGCAGCCGGACGATCTGCACCTTCTGGCCCGGCAGTGCGAACAACTGCACCCCGATGAACAGCATATCGGGTTCGAACAGGTGCTGCGCCTGCTCGCCGACGCGGGCCTCGCCCAGGGAAAGGCGGCGCCAGGCAAAGCGGCTCCCGGGCTGGCCAGCGCGGATCCGGTGATGCTGTGGGTCAGCCTGCTGGCGGATTCGGGGGCCTATGAAAGCGCGGCGATGGCCATCATGCCGTCCGACGCGGTCTATTCCGGCGGGCGTCGGGCCGATGGCCTGCATAGCGCGCAAGTGACCCTGCCGGGCGGGGCCGCCGCCGATTCCCGCGCCGCGCGCTCGCAGGCAATGGCCTGGCTGGCCGCCCTGCTTCGCGCGCTGGCGCACGCGATGCTCAAGCGGCACTGAGCGGATTACCCGGTAGGGGTCAGGCCTTTTCCAGCGTGCATTGCAGCGGGTGCTGGTTCTGCCGGGCGAAATCCATCACCTGGTTCACCTTGGTCTCGGCAATTTCGTAGGGGTACACGCCGCACACGCCCACGCCTTTCTGGTGAACGTGCAGCATGACCCGGGTCGCCTGTTCCAGATCCATGTGGAAGAAGCGCTTGAGCACCATCACCACGAATTCCATCGGCGTGTAATCGTCGTTGAGCATCAGCACCTTGAACATGCTGGGCTTCTTGGGCCGTGCGCGGGTCTTGGTGGCGATGCCCACCACATCATCGCCATCGGTGCCGTGATCGCCGTCCCCGTCTTCACCGGGGCCGTCACGTACGATCAGATTGTGGTGCGACATGGCAAAGGCGCGCGCGCCGCCGCAGGGGACTGCGGCCGGGCCGGGCCGGCTTCCGGAAATCGAGACGGGGTCAAAGGCCATTGCAGTCCGAATATCGCATCGCGATGCCCCGGCGACAAGGGGGGCACCCCCCGCTCATGCGCGAAAGAGGTTGCCGGGGGGTAAATGGCGCGACCGGCCGAAAACGCGAACGGACCGGCCGATCGCTCGGTCCGGTCCGTCACGGAATAATTCGGTGCGGCGCGCGCAAGCGCACGCCGCGAACCCGAGATCAGGCAGCCTTCTTCACCTTTTCGACCGCGAGCGAAACGCGGGTCGAGATCGGCTGGAACGCTTCGTTGGCGAGCTTGAGGAACGCTTCGCTGTTCTTCGAGCTGGTGGCGACGACCGCGTCGAACTGCTTGCGCAGCAGCGCGCTCTGCTTTTCGAAGAACTCGGTGGGCGACTTGGCCGACGCCAGTTCCTTGATGTCGGCCGACATCGTTTCGAACGAAGCCTTGCCTTCGCTGACGTAGCCCTTGCCGAGTTCCTGCAGGCCCGAAGCGAGGATCTTGCCCGATTCGACCAGCGCTTCGACGTTGCCCTTGGCGAACTCGCCGGCTTCGCCGAACGCGCCCTGGCTCTTTTCGAAAGCGGCCTTGGCCTTCTCGGCGGCGTCCTTGAACGTGGTCTGCAGCTTGTCGGTGAATTCGGTGGTGGTAGCCATGATGAAAAGTTCCTTCCTGGGGGCCGGCGCGGCGGCGGCGGCGGGTTTCACGCTGGTCCGTACCGGCGCGGACTTTGCCGCAACCGGTTTGATGGCGGCGGGCTTGGCGGTGGCGGTCTTGACAGTGACAGGCCTGGTTGCCTTGACGACCGGTGCCTTTGCGACGGGCGTCTTGATCGCCGGGGACTTCACCGGCTTGGCTTTTACAGGCTTGGCAGCCGCTACCGGCTTCGGCGAAACCGAAGCCTCTGGCGCTTTGGTGGTCTTCGGGGCCGGTTTGGCCTTCTGGACCGGTGCCGGGGCTGCCGGGGCGGGCTTTTCCGCCTTCGGCGCCGCGACCAGCGCTGCCTTTGCCGCATCCTTGCGTGGGCGACCGGCCTTCCTCTTGGTGGGAACGGGTTCGGTCACCACGGTCGTCTCTGCCACCGGCGCTTCGGGAGCGGCCGTTGCCTTATCGTCTACAACGACGGGCGCTTCCACCGGAACGGAAACCGTTTCGGCAGAGGTGGTGACGGTGCTGTCCTTCACTTCGTCGGTCATGACCGAGGCGACTCCTGCTATGCGCAAAAAAGCCGGAGCCTGTGGCGCCGACGGCTTTGCTGCAATGCACAAATAAGCATCGCATGCGCGAAGTCAAGGATTTTTGTGCAGTGCACAATATCCGGAATGACAGCAATCGCGAGGGCTTTCCGCCCGGTCAGCGGGCCTTCACATAGCTGCCAGGCGCGTCGCCGAACACTTTATCGCCACGCCCGCCGGGTACCCGCCGGCCCTTGGCGGGAACGCGCGTATCGTCATGGGCGACGATCCAGGAAATCCAGTCGGGCCACCAGCTTCCCCTGGTTTCGCGCGCGCCAGCGACGAACTCTTCGAGCGTCGCCGGGGCGTCGTCGTTGAGCCAGTACTGGTACTTGCCCGAGGATGGCGGATTGACCACGCCGGCGATGTGCCCCGATCCGGCGAGAACGAACTTCCACGGACCGGAAACGTGCCGGGTCAGCTTCCACACGCTTTCCGCGGGCGCGATATGATCCTCGCGCCCCGCCTGGATATAGAGCGGCGTGGCGATGCGGTGCAGGTCGATCGGAGTGCCGTCGATCACGAGCGAATCCGGCACGACCAGCCGGTTGTCGCGATAGAGCTCGGTCAGATAGGCCTTCTGCCACTTGAACGGCAGGTTGGTGGTGTCGCCGTTCCAGTGGAGCAGGTCGAACGCCGGGTATTCCTCGCCCAGCAGGTAGTTGTTGACCACGTAGCTCCAGATCAGGTCCCGCCCACGCAGCATGTTGAACGTCGCCGCCATGTAGCGCCCGTCGAGGAAGCCGTCGGTCGCCAGGCTTTCGAGCAACTGGAGCTGCTGGTCGTCGATGAAGTTCTTGAGGTCACCCGCCTTCTCGAAATCGACCTGGGCGGTGAAGAACGTGGCCGATGCCACCTTGTCCGCCTCGCCGCGCCGGGCCAGGAACGCCAGCGTCGCCGCCAGCGTCGTGCCTGCCACGCAATAGCCGATGGCATGGACCGCCGGCACCTTCAGCCGCGCGCGCACCACGTCGATCGCTTCCACCTGCGCGCGGATGTAATCGCCCCACAGCACCTCGGCCATCGCGGCATCGGCCGATTTCCACGAGACGATGAACACCGACAGCCCTTGTTCGACCGCCCAACGGATGAAGCTTTTCTGCGGGTTGAGATCGAGGATGTAGAACCGGTTGATCCACGGCGGAAAGATCACCAGCGGCACCGCCAGCACGTTCTCGGTGGTCGGGCTGTACTGGATCAGCTGGAACAGCGGGGTTTCGTGCACGACCTTGCCCGGCGTCGTCGCCAGGTTGCGGCCCAGCTCGAACGCGTCGGGATCGGTATGGGTCAACTGGCCCTTGCGCAGGTCGGTCAGCAGGTGCTCCACGCCCTTGACCAGATTCTCGCCCTGCGTTTCCAGCGTCCGCTCGATCACCATCGGGTTGGTCAGCGGGAAATTGGCCGGCGAAAGCGCGTCGGTAACGACACGGGTCAGGAACCGGATCTGCTCGTGCCGTTCGGGGGACACCCCGGAAAGATCGTTCGCCAGCGCGTTGATCCGCTCGGCCAGCAGCAGATAGGTCTGGTGGATCAGCGCGAACACCGGCTGTTCGCGCCAGCGTGGATCGCCAAAGCGGCGGTCCTTGCGCGGCAGTTCCGGCGCCTCGCCCTTCCGCGTCGTGAAGCCGCTGCCGTATTGTTCCAGAATCGCGTTCCACAGCGCGATGCTGTCTTCCACCAGCTTCGCCTGCGTGTCGGGATTGGCAAGCGGCAGGGCACCGGCGATCTCGGCCAGCCACTTGTTCCACTTCGCCTGCCAGCCGTCCGTGCCGCCGGCACGCGCCAGCAGCGATTCGCCTTGCCCCACCTGTTCGGCGCCGAAATCGAGCCACATCTTCTGGAGCTTGGCGGCGGACATCGCCCAGTGCTGGAGGTCCATCGGATCGGGAACGCGGGCGCCGGCGGTCGGCAGGAACGGCGCGAACAGCGCCTGCACCGCCTCTCCCTGCTGGCGGAACAGATCCTCGATCACGGCGGCATCGGTGGTCTTGTCCTGCACCATTCGCATTCCTTCCCGCTTCCTCGCCAGGCCAGCCAAGCACGCCGGCCGGTTCGCCCCTGCCACCCGTACCGATCTATACACCGCCCGCCGCCACCGTGAAGACTGTCGCTCCACCCGCGCCTTCCGCGATCGTCCACTCCGGATCAATCGCAGCAGCCTTGCCACCTCGGCCCCCGCCCCTGCGCCGCCATACCCTGCGGCAATGGCGGCAGTTGGGTTTCCACCCGCGCCGGATTGGCGTAAGGGCCGGGAAGCGGCAATTCCGCCGCGCCATCAAGAGTATCCCACCCGTGGACGAAGAATTCTACCGCATGAAGCGCCTGCCGCCCTACGTCATCGCCGAAGTCAACGGCATGCGGGCCGCAGCACGCGCCGCCGGTAGGGACATCATCGACCTGGGCATGGGCAACCCCGATCTGCCGCCGCCCAGCCACGTGATCGACAAGCTGTGCGAAGTCGCGCAGAAGCCCGATGCGCACGGCTATTCGGCCTCTTCGGGCATTCCCGGCGTGCGCAAGGCGCAGGCGAACTATTACGGCCGCCGCTTCAACGTCGATCTCGATCCGGAAACGGAAGTGGTCATGACGATGGGGTCCAAGGAAGGCCTCGCCAGCCTGGCCACCGCGATCACCGCGCCGGGCGATGTCGTGCTCGCGCCCAACCCCAGCTACCCGATCCACACCTTCGGCTTCATCATCGCCGGGGCCACGATCCGCTCGGTCCCGACGACGCCCGACGAACGCTATTGGGATTCGCTCGACCGCGCGATGAAGTATTCGGTCCCGCGCCCTTCGATCCTGATCGTGAACTACCCGTCGAACCCCACGGCGGAGACGGTCGACCTCGCGTTCTACGAACGGCTGGTCGCCTGGGCGAAGGAGAACAAGGTCTGGATCCTGTCCGACCTCGCCTATTCGGAACTCTATTACGACGGCAATCCCACGCGCTCGATCCTCGAAGTGCCCGGCGCCAAAGACGTGGCGGTGGAATTCACCTCGATGTCCAAGACATTCTCGATGGCGGGCTGGCGTGTCGGCTTCGCCGTGGGCAACGCCCGCCTGATCGCCGCCTTGAAGCGGGTGAAGTCCTATCTCGATTACGGCGCGTTCACGCCGATCCAGGCCGCCGCCTGCGCCGCGCTCAACGGACCGCAGGATATCGTCGAGAAGAACCGCCAGCTCTACCAGAAGCGGCGCGACGTGATGGTCGAGGCGTTCGGCCGCGCCGGGTGGGAAATCCCCAGCCCGCGCGCGTCGATGTTCGCCTGGGCGCCGCTGCCGCCGGCGCTCAACCACCTCGGCAGCCTTGAATTCTCCAAGCAGCTGCTGACCCATGCCGAAGTCGCGGTCGCGCCCGGCGTCGGCTATGGCGAGGATGGCGAGGGCTTCGTGCGCATCGCGATGGTCGAGAACGAGCAGCGGCTGCGCCAGGCCGCGCGCAACATCAAGCGCTACCTGACCAGCATGGGCGTCAACGTCACCGCTGCCTGATATGCCGGTTTTCGATCATCCCGCGTCCGCCTGGACGCAGGGATGATCGGGGACGGGAACCAGGATCAGCTGACCAGCGTCAGCGTCGATTCGCCGGCCGGCGCGGCGCGTGGCGCGAAGCGGCCGTCGACCTGCGCGCCCTGCTCGATCGTCAGCGCGTCGTAGCTGACGTCGCCGTGGATGCGCGCGCTGCGCAGGATCACCAGTTCGCCGGCCTCGATCGCACCGTGGACCGTGCCCGAAAGGCGCGCGGTCTGCGCCTTCACCGCGCCTTCGATCACGCTCGCTTCGCCCTGCACCAGCGCGGCGCAGGTGATATCGCCCTTGACCCGCCCGTCGATATGCAGGTCGGCGGTGGCGGCAACGTCGCCCGTGACGACAAGGTCCGCGCCAAGGACCGAGAACGTCCCGCCCGCGGTATTGCGGCTGGCCATAGTGCTAGCTCCGGTTGCTGGCCGGCTGCCCGGCGCGGCCTTCCTGGAAAACATTCGGTCTTGCCTCCAGAAACGGGCGCGGATTGACCGGCTGGTCGTTGATCCGCACTTCGAAATGCAGGTGGGGGCCGGTGGAACGGCCGGTGCTGCCGATCTGCCCGATGACGGCGCCGGCCGCAACCTTTTCCCCCACGCGCGCGCCGATGCGCGACATGTGGGCGTAGCGGGTCATCAGCCCGTTGCCGTGGCTGACTTCCACGCAATTGCCATAGCCCTGGCGGATGCCGGCGAAGCTGACGGTGCCGGCGGCGGCGGCATAGATCGGCGCGCCGATCGGCCCACGGAAATCGAGACCGGCGTGGAACGCCGCGCCGCCGGTGAAGGGATCGCTGCGATAGCCGAAGCCGCTCGAGATATATTCGAGGCTGGCGGGCAGCGTATTGGGAATGCGGGCCAGGCCGTCTTCCAGCCCGCTCATCCGTTCAAGGCTGGCGCCCAGCCGCGCGAAGCGCGGATCGACATCGTTGCCGGGGCCGGTGACCAGACGGATCAGCGGGCCGCCCTGCGCGCCGCGGTTCGACGCCATGATCATCGAGGGGTTGAGCCCGACGCGGCGAATCGCGGTTTCGGCGCGCGCCGCGCGGGCATCGGCAAAGCGGGTGAGCTTTTCGATGAAGGCCAGCTGGCGCGCCTCGATCCGGGCAAGCCCGGCGGCCTCGGGCAGCTCCATCGAGATCTTCTTCACGGTCTTGCCGGCTTCGGCGCTGCTGTCGCTGACCGTGCCCTTGGGCAGATCGTTGGGCAGCGCGCCGACATGGCTTTCGACCATCTTCTCGATGAAGTCCTGCCGCTTCTGCAGATCATCGGCCACTTCGCCCAGGCCGTTGCGATACTTCGAGACGCGCGTTTCGGCCGAGGCGACGGCGGCTTCGCGCTGGAGCAGCCGTTCACGGTCGCGCGCGTCGAGATAGCGCGAGACCAGCATCGTCACCATCATCGCCAGCCACAGGCCCAGCGCGGCGGCGATGGCGGCGGCCACGATCATCTGGAGCCGGCTGGTTATCCGGATGAAGCGGACCTGGCCCTGCGAACGCATGAAAAACTCGCGTTCGGGAAACCAGCGCTTCAGCCGGGCGACTAGCCCGTCTCTGGCTGTTGCTGACACGTGTGACGACCCCCGGTGCGGCATCTCTGGCTTTTATCTTTGCTGCCCCTGCGGATGCGCCGGAAGGACGCGGCCGATTACCGGTGCGTCCGCCGCAGGTCGAATCCGATCCCCCTTTGCCGGGTTGAATCGTGCGAGTCCTCCGGTGAAGCGTTGGAACCATGTGATTCCGGCAACGAATCGTTTCGATTCGCCGTGCTTCGCGGCCGCGACTCGCCGGGCAATCCGCGGGAGCGCCGCCATGCGATGCGGGCTGACAGCGGCCGGGGCGCGTGGTAGGGCGCGCCCATGTCCAGCCAGCCCCAGATTTCCCCCGATTCCGTGACCGATCTCGTCGAAGGCCTCGCCCGCGCCGGCCGCGTGGCGCAGCGCGTTCTGGCGCGGATGCCGGCACCGGCGAAGGAACAGGCGCTGCGGCTGGCGGCGGCGGCGTTGCGCCGCGCCGAACCGGAAATCCTCGCCGCGAACGCGCGCGATGTCGCCGCGGGCGAAGCGAATGGCCTGTCCGGCGCGCTGCTCGACCGGTTGCGGCTCGATTCGGGCCGGCTCGCGGCCATGGCCGATGCGGTGGAGCAGGTCGCCAGCCTGCCGGATCCGGTGGGCGAGGTGATCGACAGCGCCACGCGGCCCAACGGCATGGTGCTGCAGCGCGTGCGGGTGCCCATCGGCCTGATCGGCATCATTTACGAAAGCCGCCCCAACGTGACGGCGGACGCCGCCGCGCTGTGCGTGCGCTCGGGCAATGCCGTGCTGCTGCGCGGCGGCAGCGAGGCGGTGCATTCCAACCGCGCGATCCACCAGGCGCTGGTCGCCGGGCTGGCCGAGGGCGGCGTGCCCGCCGATGCGGTGCAGCTCCTGCCCACGCAGGACCGCGCGGCCGTGGGCGCTATGCTGACGGCGGCGGGCTTGATCGACATGATCGTGCCGCGCGGGGGCAAGAGCCTGGTCGCGCGCGTCCAGTCCGATGCGCGCGTGCCGGTGCTGGCGCATCTCGACGGGATCAACCACACCTACGTCGATCACGCCGCCGATCCGGCCCGCGCCGCCGCGATCGTGTTCAACGCCAAGCTGCGCCGCACCGGCGTGTGCGGGGCGATGGAAACGCTGCTGATCGATGCGACCTATCCCGATCCGCATGGGCTGATCGCGCCCTTGCTCGACGCTGGGTGCGAATTGCGCGGCGATGCCCGCGCCCGCGCCATCGATCCGCGCATCGGCCCCGCCAGCGCGAACGACTGGGACACCGAATACCTCGACGCGATCCTGGCGGTCGCGGTGGTGGATGGACTGGAGGAGGCGCTGGGCCATATCGCGCGCCATTCCTCGGGCCATACCGACGCGATCGTGACCGAGGACCAGGCCGCCGCCGACCGCTTCCTGTCCGAAGTGGACAGCGCGATCGTGATCCACAACGCTTCCAGCCAGTTCGCCGATGGCGGCGAGTTCGGGCTGGGCGCGGAAATCGGCATCGCGACCGGGCGGCTGCACGCGCGCGGGCCGGTCGCGCTTGAAGGGCTCACCACCTACAAGTGGCTGGTGCGCGGTTCAGGCCAGACCCGGCCCTGATCGCCGCATCCCCCTTCGACAAGCACGCGGCCGGTCGCTAGTTTGGCCGCAAACCCGAAGGCAGAGGATTCTTCCATGCGTACCAACCGTTTCGGCAATACCGGCCTGATCGTTTCCGAGCTGTGCCTCGGCACGATGACGTTCGGCGAATCGCAGGGCCGGTTCGGCCCGATCGCGGGGCTGGATCTGGCGGCGTCGACCGCGCTGGTGCGGCAGGCGATCGACGCCGGGATCAACTTCATCGATACGGCCAACGTCTATTCGGAAGGCCGGTCCGAAGAGATCCTGGGCCAGGCGCTGCGCGATCTGGGCGTGAAGCGGCCAGACGTGGTCGTCGCCACCAAGGCCATGGGCACGATGGGGCCGGGGGCGAACGAGGCCGGCGCCTCGCGCTTCCACCTGCTGCACGAGATCGACGCCAGCCTCGCCCGGCTGGGCATGGACCATGTCGATCTCTACCAGATCCACGGCTGGGATGCGCTGACCCCGATCGAGGAAACCCTGCGCGCGCTGGAGGACATCGTGCGCAGCGGCCGCGCGCGCTATATCGGCGTCAGCAACTGGGCGGCCTGGCAGATCATGAAGGCGCTGGGCATTTCCGAACGGCTGGGCATCGCCTCGTTTGCCTCGCTCCAGGCCTATTATACCGTTGCCGGCCGCGATCTGGAGCGCGAGATCGTGCCCCTGCTGCAAAGCGAGGGGCTGGGCCTGATGGTGTGGAGCCCGCTGGCCGGGGGGCTGCTTTCGGGCAAATACACCCGCGCCACCGACGGCGGCAACAGCGGCCCCAACCAGGGCGAAGGCCGCCGCGCGGTGTTCGATTTCCCGCCGGTGGAACTCGATCGCGCATACGATCTGATCGAGGCTATGCAGGAGATCGCTGCGGGCAAGATGGTTTCGGGCAAGCCGGCCACGGTCGCGCAAGTGGCGCTCGCCTGGCTGCTCTATCAGCCGGTGGTGACGACGGTGATCGTCGGCGCCAAGCGCGCCGACCAGCTCGCCGACAATATCGCCGCCTGCGAGGTGGAACTGACGGCGGACGAGCTTTCGCGGCTGGATGCACTCTCGGCCCTGCCGCGCGAATATCCCGGCTGGATGTTCGCCATGCAGGGCGCCTATCGCGCCAAGGCGGCTTCGCCCCGACGCGTGGCGCGCTAGGCGGGGTGGCGGAGCCTTCATCCTGACCGGTCCGATTCCTTCCCCCCGCGTCGGCCTGCCCCGAATCGGCCTGCCCCGCGTCGGTCTTCTGGGCGGCAGCTTCAACCCGGCCCATGGCGGCCACCGCCGCATCAGCCTGTTCGCGCGCGAGGCGCTGGGGCTGGACGAGGTGTGGTGGCTGGTATCGCCGGGCAACGTGCTGAAGCCGGTGAAGGGCATGGCCCCGCTGCCGGCGCGCTATTGTTCGGCGCGGGCGGCGGCCCGCCGCGCGCCGATCCGCGTGACCGCGATCGAGGCGCGGCTGGGCACGCGCTACACCGTCGATACGCTGGCGGCGCTGCACCGGCGCTACCCGAAAAAGCGCTTCGTCTGGCTGATGGGGGCCGACAATCTGGCGCAGTTCCACCGCTGGAAGGACTGGCGGCGCATCGCGCGGGAGACGCCGATTGCGGTTATCGCGCGTCCGGGTTATGATGCGCGTGCCTTGGCGAGCCCCGCCATGGCCTGGTTGCGCCGCTGGCGCCGGCGGCCCGGACAGTTGATTGACGGCGCAAAGCGGAGCGCCCCGGCGCTGACGATCCTGCGTTTCGATCCCGATCCCCGTTCGGCCACGGCCATTCGTGCCGCCGATCCGGAATGGTTTCGCCGCTTCGTCGATGCGGAGCCGTTCGATGCCCTCACGCATCGGCCGGTCGTTCCGCAAACCGGCCCATCCACCGGCAACACGCGCTTCGGCGGGGCAGGCAAGCCCTGAGCCGCGGCGCACTTCCCTTGCGGTCGGTTGCCGGGATTCCGGTGGCCCGGCCCGTTTCGGGGGCCGGGCGATTGACCGGTGCCCGCTTCCTTTTCATTGACAATCCAGCCACGGAGACCATCTCACCGCGATGACAACTGTCCAGACCATTCCGGCCCAGGCCGGGGCCGCCACGTCCACCGCCAGCTCGGGCGCCAAGGCCAAGCCAGCGTCGCTGCACGATCTCGTCCTGCAATCGCTCGACGACGATCAGGCGCAGGAGATCGTCTCGATCCCGCTCGAAGGCAAAAGCTCGATCGCCGATTACATGGTGATCGCGTCGGGCCGTTCGACGCGCCAGGTCGCTGCGATGGCCCAGAAGCTGGCCGAACGGATCAAGCAGGGCGGTTACGGCCACGCGCGGCTGGAAGGCCTGCCCGCCGCCGACTGGGTGCTGATCGATGCCGGCGACGTGGTGGTCCACCTGTTCCGCCCGGAAGTGCGCAGCTTCTACAACCTCGAACGCATGTGGGCGTTCGGAGACGCGGGCGCGGCCTAAGCACGCGCGCGCGCCCTTCCGTCAGGAGGGGGGAAGAGCGTTCCCGATCGGAAACCGGATGCTGCTGCACATCATCGCGCGCGGGAAGATCGGGCGATCGCCCGAGGCCGAGCTGGTCGACCGCTATGCCAAGCGCGTCGCCTGGGGCCTCAAGGTTACCGAGCTGCCCGATCGCGGCGGCACGATCCCGCCGCCCGCGGCCACGCCCGTCCGCACGGTCGCGCTCGACGAGCGCGGGCGCCAGCTGACCTCGACGGAGTTCGCCGGCATTCTGGGCCGCTGGCGCGACGATGGCGTGCGCGAGGCGCGCTTCCTGATCGGCGCGGCTGACGGGCACGATGCGGACGTGCGCGGCAAGGCCGATCTCCTGCTTGCCTTCGGCGCGGCGACCTGGCCGCACATGCTGGCCCGCGCCATGCTGGCCGAGCAGTTGTGGCGCGCCACCAGCATTATCGCTGGCCATCCCTATCACCGCGAAGGATAAGCGCCGCGTCATGACGTCGCGCACGCTCCTTCTCGCCACCATGGCCGCGCTGGCCGGCGTGTTAGGCTGGCAGCTTGCCGTGGCGCAGCAGGCTGCGCCTTTCGACGATGCCGGGCAGGCGGGCGACGCGCTGCGCCAGGCAACCCGCGAACTGACGATGGCGCGGGCACGCGGCGAACAGCTGGAGGCGGAAGCGCGCAAGGCCACCGAAGCGGCCGACCGTACCGCGCGCGAAACGGCGGCGGTGGCCGCGCGCATCCAGCAGTCCGAAGCCGAAATCCAGGTGGCGCAGGCGAAGATCGCGCTGATCGACCGCCAGCGCGAAGCGCTGCGGCTGCGTATCGCCGCGCGGCAGGAACCGGTGGTGCGGCTGACCGCGGCGCTGCAGCTCATGGCGCGCCGCCCGCTCGCCTTCAGCCTGATGCGCGCCGATACCCTGCGCGATACCGTCTATCTGCGCGCGGTGCTGGAAACGATGCTGCCCGAAGTGCGGCAGCGCACCGCGGGGCTGCGGCAGGAAATCATGCGCGGCCGCGCCCTGCAGGCCAGCGCGCGGCTGGCCGCCGACCAGTTGCGGCAGGGCGAACAGGGGCTGACCGCGCGGCGCCAGCAGCTTGTCGCCCTCGAAAGCCGCCAGCGCATCGAATCGCGCGCGGCGCAAGGGACGGCCAGCCGCGAGGCGGACCGCGCGCTCGCGCTGGCCGAACAGACGCGTGATCTGCGCGCGCTGATGGACCAGTTGCAGGCCGATGGCTCGCTGCGGCAGAAGCTGGCCGCGCTGCCCGGCCCGGTGCCGCGCCCCGAACGGCCGGGCGACGCGCTGATGGTGGCGGATACCGGCCCCACCCCTTCGGCTTCGGCGGCGCTTTCGTGGATTCTGCCGGTGGGCGGACGGATCGTGACCGGCTTTGGTGAACGCGGCGCGGGCGGGCTGTCTTCCGGCCTCACCTTCGCGCCGGTCGGCGGCGCGCAGGTGGTCGCGCCGGCGGCCGGGCGCGTGGCGTTCGCCGGCCCCTATCGCGGCTATGGCCGGATCGTGATCATCGAACACGATGGCGGCTGGACCTCGCTCGTCACCAATCTCGGCCGGCTTGACGTGAACGTGGGCGAAACCGTGGTGCAGGGCGCGCCGCTGGGCGCGGCCGGGCCGGGCCGACCGACGGTGACGGTCGAACTGCGCAAGGATGGCGCTCCGATCAATCCGCTGCAGGCACTGCGCGGATGACGATCCCCGGATGACTCACCGTGTCACGCCATCTGGCGTTCATCGCGCTGCCGCTATAGAACGCGGCCCCATGGCCCCCTTGAAGCGAAAGTCCCCGATGGCGAAGACCCCGTTCACGAAGACCGTGGCCTCCCTCTTCCGTGCCACCGCGCTCGTGTCGGCAATCGCGCTGATCCCGGTGACGACCGCCGGGCTGGCCGCCGTGGACGCCAAGACCGGCCCCGAATTCACCCGGCTGATGGCGATCTACGAGCGGATCAAGGCCAATTACGTGGAGCCGGTGGACGACGACAAGCTGTTCAAGGGCGCGATAGACGGCATGCTGGCCACGCTCGATCCGCACAGTTCCTATCTCGACGCGCGCGATTTCGAGAACCTGCGCACGCAGACCGATGGCTCCTATGGCGGGCTGGGCCTGTCGGTGACGCTGGAGGACGGCGCGGTCAAGGTGATCGCGCCGATGAAGGGCACGCCGGCCGATCTCGCCGGGATCAAGGCGGGCGACTACATCACCCATCTCGACGGCAAGCTGATCTATGGCGGCTCGCTCGACGACGCGGTGGACCAGATGCGCGGCGAAGTGGGCACGCAGATCCGCCTCACCGTGTTCCGCCCCGGTCGCGACGAGCCGCTTGACCTGACCATCACGCGCCAGGTGATCGAGCTGAAGCCGGTCGAATGGAAGGTGAAGGACAATGTCGGCGTGATCTCGGTATCGAGCTTCAGCGCCAACGTCGGCACGCAGGTCGCCGCCGCCTGGCGCGATATTCGCGCCAAGACGGGCAACCGCCCGGCCGGCCTGATCCTCGATCTGCGCGGCAACCCAGGCGGGTTGCTGGACGAAGCCGTCTCGCTGTCGGACCTGTTCCTCGAAAAGGGGCCGATTGTCTCGCAGCGTGGCCGCTATGCCCGCGACAACGAGGTGTACAACGCCACGCCGGGCGATATCGCCAAGGGCGTGCCGATGATCGTGCTGATCGATCAGGGGTCGGCCTCCGCTTCGGAAATCGTCGCCGGCGCGATGCAGGACCAGCACCGCGCGGCGATCATGGGCGAGCGCAGCTTCGGCAAGGGCAGCGTGCAGACGCTGATCCCGCTGACGCGCGACACCGCGCTCAAGCTGACGACGGCGCGCTACTACACCCCGTCGGGCCGTTCGGTGCAGGAAGGCGGCATCGATCCCGACGTGCGCGTGCCGCAGATTTCCGATCCCGACATGCGCAAGCGCGCGCTGCGGTCCTATCGCGAAAGCGATCTGCGCGGACACCTGATCAACGAGCTGAAGGACGATAAGGATCTCGAGACCGACAAGGGCGAAGATCCGCGCTTCAAGATGACGGCCGAGGAACTGAAGGCCAAGGGCATCGACGACTTCCAGCTCTATTACGCGGTGCAGACGCTGGGGCGGACCGCGCAGCAGGCGCTGCCCCTCCGGGCATCGGCGGGAAAGCGCTGACACGATGACGCCGGTCCAGTCCCGCAACGCCGCCTATACCCTGGCGCTGCTGATCCCCGCCGCGCTGATGGGCGGGGCGCTGATCGCGCAGTTCGTGTTCGGCCTGCCCCCCTGCGAGATGTGCTGGTGGCAGCGCTATCCGCATATCGCCGCGATCGTCATGGCGCTGATCGCGCAAACGCAGCGCCGCACCGGCGGGGGCGACATGCTGGTCGTGCTGGCTGCCGTCGCCACGGGCATCAGCGGGCTGATCGGCGCGTTCCACGCCGGCGTCGAATACGGCTGGTGGGAAGGCATCACCACGTGCTCCTCGCACAAGCTGGGCAACGATCCGCTGGCGGCGATCATGTCGGCGCCGGTGATCCGCTGCGATGTCGCGCCGTGGACGCTGTTCGGCGTGAGCCTGGCGGGCTACAACTTCCTCATTTCCATGGCCGGCGCGATTACGGTGTTCAGACTGCTGGGCCGCGCTCGCCGTTTCGCCGGAGGATTGCAGCCATGAGTGACAGGTTCGCCGCGATGATCCGGGTCGATCAGGCCGGCGAATACGGCGCCGTGCGCATCTATGCCGGGCAGATGGCGGTGATGGGCGATCGCGCGCCGCATTCGGCCGAAGTCGCGGCGATGGCGGCGCAGGAAGCCGATCACCGTAAGCGGTTCGACGCGCTGCTGGCACAGCGCGGCGTGCGGCCGACGGCGCTGCAGCCGGTATGGTCGGTCGCCGGGTTCGCGCTGGGTGCGGCAACCGCGCTGATCGGGCCGGAAGCGGCTATGGCCTGCACCGCCGCCATCGAAACCGAGATCGACCGCCACTATACCGAACAGCTCGACGAACTGGGCGACGACGACCCGGAGCTGGCCGCGATGGTGCGCGAATTCCGCGACGACGAGCGCGAGCACCGCGATGCCGCGATCGCTGCCGGGGCCGAGCGCGCGCCGGGCTATCCGGTGCTGTTCCACGCCATCCGCTTCGGCTGCCGTGCGGCGATCGCGCTTTCGAAGCGGATCTGAGGGGCGAAACGGATCTGACGTATCTGATTGATTCAGGTCAGCGACGGGGCTTCATCTACCATTCAAGAGGGTGCGGCCCTATATGGGCACCAGACCCAGCTGGAGAGTCACGATGACGCGCTTCTTACCCCGGATCACCGCCCTGGCGCTGATCGCCACCGCCGGCATCGCGGCATCGCAGCCGGTCCTGGCGCAGGACGCGACATCGGGCGAGAAGGTCAACCAGCTGATCATCTATGGCGACGATCCCTGCCCGGCCTCCAACGCGGGCGAAATCACGGTCTGCGCGCGCAAGGACGAATCCGAACGCTTCCGCATTCCCGCGCCCTTGCGTGACAATCCCAACGCTGCGGCCAACCAGGGCTGGACAGAGCGTGTCCGGGCCTATGAAACGGTGGGCGCGGCGGGCGTGAACTCCTGCTCCCCGGTCGGTTCGGGCGGGGCATCGGGCTGCGTCTCGCGCCTGATCAACGCCGCCTATGCCGAGAAGAAGCAGTCGAGCGACGTGCAGTTCGGCCGGCTGATCGAGGAGGAGCGCGCCAAGCGCCTGCAGACGATCGATGCGGACACCGCCGCCGAACAGGCGCGGGTGGAAGTGCTGGAAAAGCAGTACGAGGAAAAGCTGGCCAAGGAACGCGCGGCCGAGGATGCCGCCGGCGCGGCGACACCGCCGCCGGCCATCACCCCGCCGCATCCCTGACGGACGGCCCCTCCTCCCGCTAACGAACGGAAGGGCGTCTCGTCATCAGCCCAGTGCGATGTCGGGCGCGTCTTCCTGCTTCATGCCGACCGTGTGGTAGCCCGCGTCGACATGGTGGACTTCGCCGGTCACGCCCGAGGACAGGTCCGACAGGAAATAGAGCCCCGCCCCGCCGACGTCCTCGATCGTCACGTTCCGCCGCAGCGGCGAGTTCAGCTCGTTCCACTTGAGGATATAGCGGAAATCGCCGATTCCGCTGGCCGCCAGCGTCTTGATCGGACCGGCCGAGATCGCGTTGACGCGCACGCCCTGCGGCCCGCAATCGTTGGCGAGGTACTGCACGCTGGTTTCCAGCGCCGCCTTGGCCACGCCCATCACATTGTAGTGCGGCACGACCTTTTCGGCGCCGTAATAGGTCAGCGTGAGGATCGATCCGCCTTCGGGCATCATCGCGATGGCGCGCTTGGTCACGGCGACGAGGCTGTAGGCCGAGATGTTCATCGTCGTCAGGAAATTGTCGAGCGAGGTGTCATAATACCGGCCGCGCAACTCGTTCTTGTCCGAAAAGCCGATGGCATGGACCACGAAATCGATCGTCGGCCATCGCGCCTTCAGCGTTTCGAACGCGGCATCGAGCGCCGCCATGTCCGATACGTCGCATTCGATCAGGAAATCGCTGTCCAGGCTTGCCGCCAGCGGGCGGACGCGCTTTTCCAGCGCCTCGCCCGGATAGGAGAAGGCCAGTTCGGCGCCTTGTTCACGCAGCTTGCGGGCGATCCCCCACGCCAGCGACTTGTCATTGGCGAGGCCCATGATCAGGCCCCGCTTTCCTTCCATCAGTCCGGTCATGCGCCCTCTTGCTCGATGCTCATCCGGCGCGCCCTGCGCGCGCGATCGTCAGCCTGCCCCACCACATCGCGCTCTTCGGGCGTTTCCGCGAGCGCAGCGTTGAGTTCGGCTCCTACCACCATCCCTAAGCCGACAAGCCAGAAAAAGAAAAGCGCGATCATCACGCCGGCAAGGCTTCCGTACGTTAGGTTGTAAGTGAAGAAATGGCGCAACACTCCCGGCAGCGCCCCGGTGACCGCCAGCCACCACAGGCTGACGAGCAGCGCGCCGGGCCATTTGGGATAGCGCCGGCCCCGGTAAGCGCCGGGGGTCAGCGAGATGAACAGCAGCCACAGCGCCAGGAAGAAGATCACCGCCGGCACGAAGCGCGACAGCGACAGGCTGGCGATCCATCCGCTGAACTGCGGCATCCACGCCTCGATCGCCTGTTGCGCGGTGCCGATCGCCACTTGCGCGGCGATGGAGAGCAGGATCAGGATCACCGAGGCCACGATCAGTCCGGTGGACGCCAGGCGATAGCGCCAGAAGGCGTGCTCCCAGCGCGTGCCATAGGCGCGGCGCAGGATGTCGCGGATCGTTTCGACAAGGCTGCCCACCGTCCAAAGGCCGATCAGCCCGCCTACCCACAGCAGCCAGCCGGTGCGCATCTCCACCACGCTGCGCGCCACAGGATCGAGCGCTTCGGCCACCACCGGCGGCATCGCGATCAGCACGGTGTTGATCGCGGCGGCGCGCTGGCTGGCCTCGCCCAGCGCGGAAAAGATCGCCGCGCCGGTGATGAAGAACGGGAACAGTGCGATCAGCACCATGTAGGCGAAGTTGCCGGCGTGGATGAACCCGTCGTGATAGACGCCGGTCCACACCCGGCGGATCACTTCCAGCGCCCGCGCGTGGCGGGCGGGCGGCACGGGCGCTGCAAAACCCTGCGAATCCGGGGGGAGCTGCAGGGCGGCGCGACGGCGGGCTTCGGGCGAAAGGTCGGGAACATCGATCAGCGGCGCGATCGGTGGTCCGGCCGGCGAGGATGCAGCCCGTTCCGTTCCGTCATCGCCCGGCCCGGGCGAAAGGCCGGATACGGGAGTCATGCCGTCTTAAACGCCCAGCTTACCGCGCGGGTTCCGGGTGTCCTGCCATCCTGCGAGCCGGGTCTGGAGATCGGCGCCCAGTTCGCTGTCGGCGGGCGGGAGGTCGATCTGCAGCGTCACCAGCTGATCGCCGCGCGTGCCGTCCTTGCGGGTAAAGCCCCTGCCCTTCAGCCGCAGCGTGCGTCCGCTGCTGCTGCCGGGCGCGACGGTGAGCATCACCGGGCCATCCACGGTCGGCACCTTCACCTTGCTGCCGTTGACCGCCTCGTCGAGCGTGACCGGCAGGTCGAGCCGGATGTTGTCACCATCGCGTTCGTAAAACGGGTGGCTGCCCACCTCGATCGTCACGATCGCGTCGCCGGCGCCACCGGGGCCTTGTTCGCCCTTGCCGGGAAGGCGCACCTGCTGGCCGCTTTCCACGCCCGCGGGCAGCTTGAGGTCGATGGTCTTGCCGTCCGACAGGGTGATGCGCTGGCTGGCCCGGCTGGCGGCGTCGGTGAACGAAACCTGCAGCCGATAGCCGACATTCGCCCCCTTGGGCGGCGGGCCACGCCGCGCGCCGCCGAAGCCGCCGAAACCGCCACCGCCGCCGGGCTGGCCGCCGCGCCCGCCGAACAGGCCCTCGAAAATGTCGCCGATGTCGATGCCCTCGGCACCGGCGCCCTCGAAGCCGCCCGAATGGCGATAGCCGTGCTGCGCCCCGCCAAAGCCGCCGCCCGCGCCGCCGAAGCCGAAGGGGCTTGTGGGATTGCCCTCGGCGTCGATCTCGCCCCGGTCGAACTGGGCACGCTTGTCCTTGTCGGACAGGAGGTCATAGGCCTGCGTCACCTCGGCAAACCGTTCGGCCGCCTTGGGATTGTCCTTGTTCCGGTCCGGATGGAGTTCCTTGGCAAGCTTGCGGTACGCGGATTTCACGTCCTTTTCGCTTGCGCTGCGGTTTACGCCAAGAATGGAATAGGGGTCTGCCATGGTTCCCTAGCTAGGTGCCGAAACGCCGCGCCGCAAGCGGCGCTTTCCTACTGCACGGGGGTAGGATAGGCGATGCCCATGAACCTTGATCCTCGTCATGGCTATCTCGCGCTTTGCCGGCCACACGACAGCCTGTCCGCGGCGGGCGGCCGTTTGCCTCTGAACCGTGTCAACTGTGTCAACTTCGTCAGGAAAATGCCGTGAAACCTGAACAAGCGCGCGATGCCATCCCCCATGCCGATCCGTTCGCCATCTTCGAGGAATGGTTCGCGCAGGCGCGGGCCAGTGAACCCAACGATCCCAACGCCATGGCGCTCGCCACCGCGACGCCGCAGGGCGTGCCGTCGGTGCGGATGGTGCTGCTGAAAGGGCATGGGCCGGATGGCTTCGTGTTCTACACCAACTTCCACAGCCGCAAGGGCGGCGAACTGGCGGCGAACCCGCACGTCGCGTTGCTGTTCCACTGGAAATCGCTGCGCCGGCAGATTCGCGTCGAAGGCACCATCACCGAAGTGACGGCGGCCGAGGCGGACGCCTATTTCGCCAGCCGGCATCCCGAATCGCGGCTGGGTTCGGCCGCCTCGGACCAGTCGCGCCCGCTGGATTCGCGGCAGACCTACCTTGACCGGGTGGACGCCCTGCGCGCGCAATACCCGGACGGAGAGGTCACGCGGCCGGCGCACTGGTCCGGCTATCGCGTGAAGCCCGCCGCCATTGAATTCTGGCAGGACCGCGACCATCGCCTGCACGAACGCCGCCACTTCGTGACCGATGGCGCCGACGGCTGGACCAGCACGCTGCTTTACCCGTAAAGCGAATGGCATGAGCGCGATCCCCTCCGATCTCAACCGGCGCGCGGCGATGGCCAGCATGGCCGTGGCGACGCTGCTGGCCGGCCTGAAGCTGTGGGCGGTGATCTCCACGCATTCGACCGCGATGCTGGGAAGCCTGGCCGATACCGGGCTGGACCTGGTGGCCAGCGCCGCCACGCTGCTGGGGGTATGGGTCGCGGCGCAGCCGGCCGATCACAACCACCGCTTCGGGCACGGCAAGGCCGAAGCGCTCGCGGCGATGTTCCAGGTCGTGCTGATCTCGATCTCGGCGCTAGGCCTGGCCTGGCGCGCGGTGGGGCAGTTCCTGGGCGGAGAGCGGGTGGCAGAGGCCGAATCGGGCGTGATCGTGTCGGTGGTGGCGATGGTGGCCACGGTGGCGCTGCTTGCCTATCAGCGACACGTGATCCGCCAGACCGGCAGCCTCGCGATCAGCACCGACAACGTCCACTACAAATCGGACCTGTTTCTCAACCTCGCGGTGATCGCCGCGCTCGTGCTCGATCATTACCTTGCGCTGGGCGGCGTCGACGCGGCTTTCGCGTTCGGCATCGCGCTGTGGCTGGGCTGGGGTGCGTGGGGCGCCTCGCAGGATGCGATCGAGCAGTTGATGGACCACGAATGGCCGCTCGAAAAGCGCGAGCGGTTCCTCGAGGTCGTCGCCCAGCACCCCGAGTTGAAGGGCCTGCACGATCTGCGCACGCGCACCAGCGGCGATCGCGATTTCGTGCAGTTCCATGTCTGGGTCGATGGCAAGATGACCGTGACCGAGGCGCACCGCGTGATGGACGAGATCGAGGAAAAGCTGATGGAGGCCTTCCCCGGCGTGGAAGTGCTGATCCATCCCGATCCCGAAGGTCTGGTGAACGAGGCGCCGCTGGGTGCCCGCGATCTTCTCGCGCCCGGCCCGGACGGGGAAAGCCCGGCGCTGGCGGTGCAGGGCGCGCCCGCCGGGGAACCTGCTACCTGAACGTGTCGACGATGTCGGCGAGGTGGCCCGTCACCGCGCCCAGCTTGTCGTCGGGCGTCTTGCCCAGACGCACGACCACCAGCTTGCGGCTGGGCGAGACCAGCACGTACTGGCCCAGGTGGCCGATGCAGGCGAACAGGTCCTTCGGGCCGCGATCGGGGAACAGCGCGGGCCGGTCCTTGCCGCTGGGCGTGCGGTTCAGCCAGATCTGCGCGCCGTATTGCGCCTGCCGCGGCGATGGCGTGGTCATGAAATCGATCCACTGGCGCGGGATGATCTGCGCCCCGCGCACCGATCCCTTGTTGCGCAGGAACTCGCCGAACCGCACCCAGTCGCGCGCCGTACCGTGGATCAGCGATCCGCCGATCAGCGTGCCCGCCGCGTCGAATTCCGGCAGCATCGAGCGCATTCCGGCCGGTTCGAACAGGCGCGTGCGCAGATATTCGGCCACGGCGCGGCGGCGGTGCTCGGCATCGGGCACGGGCGCCAGCGCGCGCGCGGCGAGATCGGACAGGATCACGCTGGTCGCGGTGGAATAGCGGAAGGTCTTGCCCGGTTCGCTGTCGAGCGGCTGGTCCTCGGCATAGCGCGCCATGTCGTCGCGCCCGTCCAGGAACAGCATCCGCACCTCGTCGGATTCATACACGGGATCGCCCGCCTCGACATGCTTGAGCCCCGATCGCATCTGCAGCAGCTGCCGCAGCGTGATCTCGCCACGCGGATCGCCGGGACGCTGCCACGCGGGGACGGGCGCTGATTCGTTGAGTCGCAGCCGCCCGTCCGAGACCAGCATCCCGATCATCACCCCGGTGATCGACTTGGCCATCGACCAGCTCACGAAGCGGGTGTTCTCGTGGTAGCCGGGGGCATAGCGTTCCGCCACGATCCGCCCGCCACGCATGACGATCACCGCGCGGGTCTCCGCAGCCGCCTCGTCGGTGAACAGCGCGTCGACCGCGCGGGCCAGGCCTTCGCGATTCGTCCCCGGGTCTTGGACCACCGCCTTCATCGCGGCGTCCGACAGCGGCGGAGGCGGCGGTGCGGGCGCGTCTCCGGACCTGCCGCAGCCGATCAAGGCTGGCACAAGCAGCAGGGGGAGGATATGGGACAAGCGCGGGCGGGCCATGGCGTCAGTCCTTTCCTCCAGATGGCCCGGACATGGCAACCGCAAACGCATCTTCTTCCGCAAAGTCTGACCGGAATGGATCGAACCCGGACGGCTCCCCGGCCAACGGCGCGCCACCGCGCGGGCGGCGGCGCTGGCGTCTGGTCCTGCCGGTCGTGGCGCTGCTGGTGGCCGTCTTCGCCTATTTCTGGCCGGCGCTTCACGGCTACGCGATCACCGGCGCATCCTACGGCGCGCGCGTCGGCTGCTCGTGCCGCTATGTCGGCGGGCGCACGCTCAGCGATTGCCGGAAAGATTTCGAGGCGGGCATGGCAATGATCACGCTGTCGGAAGACCCGCAGGCGCGCAGCGTTACCGCGCGTTTCCCGCTGCTGGCCCGGCAAACCGCGACATACCGTGAGGGATCGGGCTGCGTGCTCCAGCCCTGGAACGACTGATCCGGGAGCGGATCAGGCCGCGTCCTGCCAGCGGCCGGTTTCCGCGATCCAGCCGCCGCCGATCACGCGATCCCCGGCATAGAGCACTGCCGCCTGCCCCGGCGCCACGCCGTATTCCGGCTGCAGAAAACGGATGGCGGTTTCCGCGCCATCCCCGAACGGGCCTTCGAGCACGACCGGCACCGGCTTGGCCAGCGACCGCACCTTGGCGGTTAGCGGCGCATCCTGCGGCAGGGCGCCGATGCGGTTGGTCTCGATGATTCGCGCCTGGCCCACGGCAAGCATGGCTTTCGGCCCCACCAGCACGCGCCGGTGCGGCGCGTCGAGCGCGGTGACATAGAGCGGTTCGGGCTGGCCGCCGATCTCCAGCCCGCGCCGCTGGCCGACCGTATAGTGGATGATGCCGCGATGCTGGCCGAGCACTTCGCCGGTGGCAGCATGGACGATCTCGCCCGGCGCGTCGCCTTCGGGGCGCACCGAACGCACGACGCGCGCGTAATCGCCATCGGGAACGAAGCAGATGTCCTGGCTGTCGGGCTTGGCCGCCACGCCCAGGCCCAGGTCGGCGGCGATCCGGCGCGTCTCGGTCTTGGGCAGGCCTCCCAGCGGAAAGCGCAGGAAGGCGAGCTGTTCTTCCGTGGTGCCATAGAGGAAATAGCTCTGGTCGCGCGCGGGATCGAGCGCGCGGTGCAGTTCCGGCCCGGCCGCGCCGGCCACGCGGCGCACGTAGTGCCCCGTGGCCAGGCAATCCGCGCCGAGTTCGCGCGCCATGCGCAGCAGGTCGGTGAATTTCGGCCCCATGTTGCAACGGATGCAGGGAATCGGCGTGCGGCCGGCCAGGTAATCGTCGGCGAATCGTTCGACCACTTCCTCGCGAAAGCTCGATTCGTGGTCGAACACATAATGCGCGATGCCCAGCCGGTCGGCCACGGCACGGGCATCGCGGATGTCGTCGCCCGCGCAGCAGGCGCCCTTGCGCCCCGTGGCGGCGCCGTAATCGTAGAGTTGAAGCGTCACCCCGATCACTTCGGCGCCGCTGGCGGCGGCGAGGCCCGCTACGACCGAGCTGTCCACGCCGCCCGACATCGCCACGACGATCCGCCGCGCGCTCAATGGCTGCGGCAGATCGAAAAATGTAGCGTAATCGTAAACGGAGGAAAGACTGGCCATGCGCCGTCCCATAAGCACATTTGCGGAGGGAATGCAGGAAAAATGCGCAATTCCCCGCCTTGCCCGGCTGGTGCGCCGGACGATGGAAGCAATTAATTGCCGCCAGAATGGCTATTCCTAACTCTTGGTAAAGGCGGCCTTTACCGTCCCTTATGACTGCCCGGGCTAGAGACCCGCTCATGGAAATGGGATTCAACGATATCCGGCCACCGGGTGATTCGTGCCTCGTCGAAAGCGGGGGGCAGGGCGAACGCCTGCGTCCGCTCGGCTGGCACGAACTGTGCGCGCGTCTGGTCGCGGCGCAGGATCTGCGCAAGGCGGTGAAACAGGCGTTGCCGGGCAGCACCACGCTGCAAGGCGGCGCGAGCTTTCACGGGCTTGCCGCACGGCTCCTGACGGGCGGCGAAAATGTTGAAACTCCCGTTAACCCAACCCGTTCAACGAATGGCAAAGCGGAAGGAGGAACATTGCCGGCGAAGCAAACGCCGCCCTCCCCCCCTGTCGAGCCGAGCTGATCGACGAGTATTGCCATGATCGAGAACCAGAAAATCAGACCGGCGCAAGTTATCGGACCTCTCGGCGAACCGCTGACGGTCGATAGCCTGCCGCCTCCCAACACCAAGCGCTGGGTCGTCCGGCGCAAGGCCGAAGTCGTGGCCGCCGTCAATGGCGGGCTGCTGACGATCGACGAAGTGTGCGAACGCTATAGCCTGACGATCGAGGAATTCGCCTCGTGGCAGCGGGCGGTCGACCGCTCCGGCATGCAGGGCCTGCGCGTGACGCGCATCCAGCACTACCGCGATTTGTACGAGCGCCAGCTCAAGTACTGACGCTTTTTTACCGGTTATCCACGGGCAGCCGCTCCTGTTTTCAGGAGCGGCTGTTTCCGTTTGGGCAATGCCGGTCCCGAAACGGACCGCGCGCGCTCAGCTGCCGGGATCACGAATACCTACCCGGACGACCACCTTCGCCCGGCCGGACCGGTCCAGAACGGCGCAATGCCTTCAAGGGCATGGATCGTTCTTCGTCGAGCCAGAATTGCCACTCGTCGTTTCGACGTCTATTGCCATGAACAAAGGTGCCAAGCTTGCGCAGAAGGCCTGCTTGCAGCCACTGCCATACACGTATAATACACCTTGGTTTGAAGGAAGGGGCAGGTCTCCCCGGCCACCGTGGAGACCGACGCGTGAAAACGATGAACTACGAAACCAGCATCAGTGCGGACATGAACGACGCCGGCCGGCAGGCGGATGCCGCCCATGCGGGTGTCGCGTCGGGTTACATGGAAGTTGGGCGGACCGGCGGCGGATGGTCGCGCGGCCGCGTGCTGCTGGTCGTGGCACTCGTCCTGCTCGCGCTGGGCGGCGCCTACTACCTCAAGCACCGCAACGCGGCAGCGACCGCAAGCGCGGAGCAGGGCGGGGCGCAGGCGCAGACGGTCACGGTCATCACGCCCGGCATGACCTCGGTGCAGGGCACCATCGTCGCCAGCGGCACGATCGCCGCGCGGCGCGAGATGCCCGTCGGCGTCGCCGGCGAAGGCGGCAAGGTGGCGAGCGTGCTGGTCGACGCCGGCGACTGGGTGCAAGCCGGGCAGGTCCTGGCGGTCATCGACCGGTCGGTGCAGGCCCAGCAGGTCGAAAGCCAGGCCGCCAACGTGGAAGTGGCCGCAGCCAACGCCCGGATCGCCCAGTCCAATCTCGATCGCGCGCTCAAGCTTGTCGACAAGGGCTTCATTTCCAAGGCCGACGTCGATCGCCTGACCGCCACGCGCGATTCGGCAGTGGCGCAAGTGCGCGTGGCGCAGGCCACGCTGGGGCAGTTGCGTGCCAGCACCGCGCGGCTCAACATCCTGGCGCCCGAAGCGGGCCTTGTGCTGACGCGCGGCGTGGAGCCGGGGCAGGTGGTCAGCAGCGGCAGCGGCGTGCTGTTCCGTATCGCCAAGGGTGGCGAACTGGAAATGCAGGCGCGTCTGGCCGAAGCCGACATGGCGAAGCTGTCCGTTGGCGTCAGCGCGGACGTGACCCCGGTGGGCACGGCCACGCCGTTCACCGGCCAGATCTGGCAGTTGGCGCCGACCATCGACGCGACCACGCGCGAAGGCATCGCCCGGATCGCGCTGCCGTACAACGATGCGCTGCGGCCCGGCGGTTTCGCCAGCGCGACGATTCGCAGTGGCACCGTCACCGCACCGATGCTGCCCGAATCGGCGATCCTCAACGATCAGAACGGCGCCTTCGTCTATGTCGTGAACAAGGATGACAAGGTGGAACGCCGCCCCGTGAAGGTCGGCGACGTGACGGCGGCCGGCATCGTCGTGCGCGAAGGGCTGAACGGCAGCGAACGCATCGTGCTGCGCGCGGGCGGCTTCCTCAATCCGGGTGACAAGGTGCGCCCGGTGGCGGGCGGGAAAACGGCAGCCAAGCCGGCCACCGGCCACTGATCCGGAGCCCGGCGCNNTGGGGCTGACGCTGGCCGGGCTGGTTTCGTTCATGGGCATGAAGGTCCAGAACAATCCGGACATCGAGTTCCCGATGGTGATCGTCGAGATCTCGCAACCGGGCGCGGCGCCGACCGAAATCGAGAACCAGATCACCCAGAAGGTCGAATCCAGCGTCCGCACGATTGCCGGTGTGGATACGATCACCTCGACGGCATCCGAAGGCAGCAGCCAGACGATGGTCCAGTTCAAGATCGGCACCGACATCAACGCCGCCGTCAGCGAGGTGAAGAACAAGGTCGACCAGGTGCGCGGCGAACTGCCCGATGGCATTCTGGAACCGTCGGTGTTCAAGGCGGAAACCTCGTCCGATCCGATCGCCTATTTCGCGGTTTCGGCCGACGACATGACGATCGAGCAGCTTTCGTGGTTCATCGACGATACCGTGGCCAAGCGGCTGCTGGCGCTGCCGGGCATGGCGGAAGTGGCGCGTGCCGGCGGGGTCAACCGCGAAATCGCGGTCACGCTGGATCCGATGCGGATGAAGTCGCTGGGCGTTACCGCCAACCAGATCAACGCCACGCTGCGCCAGGTCAACCTGAACGCCGCCGGCGGCAAGGCGGAAGTGGCCGGCGCGCGCCAATCCGTGCGCGTGCTGGGCAATGCGCGGTCGGCCTTCGACCTTTCGCAGACGCAGATCGCGCTGAGCGGCGGGCGCACCGTGAAGCTGGCCGACGTGGCCGACGTGCGCGACAGCTACAGCGAAATCACCTCCATCGCCAAGTTCAACGGCAAGCCGGTCGTCACCTTCAGCATTGCCCGCGCGCGGGGCGAATCCGACGTCAGCGTCTATGACGAAACGGTCAAGGAACTGGCCAAGCTGCAGGCGGAACAGGGCAACAAGGTCCGCTTCCAGCAGCTGTTCAGCAGCGTGGGCTACACCAAGGACGAATACCGCACCTCGATGTCGTCGATGGTGGAAGGCGCGGTGCTGGCGGTCATCGTGGTGTTCTTCTTCCTGCGCGACTGGCGCGCGACGATCGTTTCGGCGATCGCCATCCCGCTGTCCGCCATCCCCACGTTCTGGGTGATGAGCCTGATGGGCTTCACGCTGAACACCATGTCGCTGCTGGCGTTGGGCCTGGTCGCGGGCGTGCTGGTGGACGATGCGATCGTGGAGATCGAGAACATCGTCCGGCACATCCGCATGGGCAAATCCGCTTATCAGGCCTCGATCGACGCGGCGGACGAGATCGGGCTGGCCGTGCTGGCCACGACGTTCTCGATCGTCGCGGTGTTCTTCCCGGTGGCGCTGATGCCGGGCGTTTCCGGCCAGTTCTTCAAGAACTTCGGCATGACCGTGGTGGTGGCGGTGCTGTTCAGCCTGCTGGTGGCGCGCATGATCACGCCGATGGTCGCGGCCTATTTCCTGAAAGCGCACGGCCACGCCGAACATGGTGGCGGGCCGTGGATGGACCGCTACATGAAGATCCTGACCTGGTCGCTCGATACGTCGCGCGTGCAGGCCTACCTCGCCTCGGTCCGCGCGCGGGGCATCCGTCCCGGCTTCCGCCACTGGACCATGGCGCGCCTGCGCGACCATCGCCTGTGGATGATGGGCATCGGCTTTGCCGCGCTGCTGCTGACCGGCGTGATGTTCATGGTGATCCCGCAGCAGTTCTTCCCCGATACCGACAACGATTTCAGCACGATCACCATCGACATGGTGCCCGGCACCACGATCGAGCAGACCGAACAGAAGGTGGACGAGGTGCTGGCGCTGGTGAAGGACCAGCCCGACCTGGGCGTGGCGCTGGAGCGCATCCGCGAAGGCAACGGCCGCGTGTTCCTCAACTGGAAGAAGGACCGCAAGGAAAGCAGCCTCGTCCTCGAGCGCAAGCTGACGCCGGTGCTGCAGCAGGTTTCCGACGCGCGCGTCAACTTCCAGTCGCAGAACGGTGGCGGCCCCGGCGGCGGATCGGGTCGGCCGATCAGCGTGATGCTGTCCGGCTCCGATCCCGAACTGCTGCAGAAGACCGCACAGACGCTGGTCGAACAGATGAGCGGGTTGAAGGAAGTGGTCGCGCCGCGGATCAGCGCGGACCTGCGCCGTCCCGAAATCGTGATCACGCCGCACATGGACCTTGCCGCCTCGCTGGGCGTGACCACCCAGGCGCTGAGCCAGGTGATCCGCATCGCCACGCAGGGCGAAATCGACCAGAACAGCGCCAAGTTCTCGCTGTCCGACCGGCAGGTGCCGATCCGGGTGAAGCTGCCGGTCCTGTCGCGCCGCGATCTGTCGACGTACGAGAACCTGCCGGTGCCCACCGCGTCCGGCGGATCGGTGCCGCTGGCCCGCGTGGCGACGATCTCGTTCGGCTCCGGCCCCACCACGATCCAGCGCTACAACCAGAACCGCCGCGTCTTCGTTGGCGCGGACCTGCCGCCAGGCGTGGTCAAGGGCACGGCCGACAAGGCGATCAAGAACCTGCCGATCATGCGCAACCTGCCGCAGGGCGTGTCCAACGCGCCCGCCGGGGAGGACCGCTGGCAGCAGGAAATGCTGAA
This sequence comes from Novosphingobium sp. UBA1939, assembly GCF_002336885.1. NCBI lineage: Bacteria > Pseudomonadati > Pseudomonadota > Alphaproteobacteria > Sphingomonadales > Sphingomonadaceae > Novosphingobium > Novosphingobium sp. UBA1939. The sequence goes on from NZ_DDFB01000037.1 coordinate 50,627, forward strand.
CAACTTCTTCGTCGCGCTGGCGGCGGGCGTGCTGCTGGTGTTCTCGGTGCTGGTGCTACTCTACCGCCGCTTCATCTCGCCGCTGGTCAACATGGGCTCGCTGTTCCTGGCGCCACTGGGCGGACTGCTGCTGTTGCTGGTGCTGGGGCAATCGCAATCGCTGCCGGTGTTCATCGGCATCCTCATGCTGTTCGGCATCGTCGCCAAGAACTCGATCCTGCTGATCGACTTCGCGATCGAGGAAATGGAAGCGGGCACGCCCAAGCTGGCGGCGATCCTCGAAGCCGGGCACAAGCGCGCGCAGCCGATCGTGATGACCACGGTGGCGATGGTGGCGGGCATGGTGCCCACCGCGATTTCGCTGGGCGGCGATGGCGGCTGGCGCGCGCCGATGGGCACGGTGGTGATCGGCGGGCTGACGCTGTCGACGCTGCTCACGCTGCTGATCGTGCCGGCGGGCTTCAGCCTGGCCGACGGCGTCGAGAAGCGCATCGGCCCGTGGCTGGGCCGGCGCGTGCTCACTTACGATCCGCATGATCCCCGGCACAAAACCGCCGACGGAGCGTTACCGGCCGAGTGACGGATTTCTCCGACGATCCGGCGGGGAGGGCGATGCCCTCCCGCGCCTCTTCCCGGACCCGCACGGCCGCGCGCCTGAAAGGGACACTTCTTCCCGATGATCGGGCCGATGACCGCGCACGCCGGCTGCGCTTGTTCGCGACCGGCCTGCTGCTCGTCATGGCCGTGCTGTTTTTCCTCGCCCGCCAGGCCGAACAAGGCGGCGGACCGCCCGCGTGGGGCTTCCTGCGCGCCTTTGCCGAGGCGGCGATGGTCGGCGGGCTGGCCGACTGGTTCGCGGTGACGGCGCTGTTCCGGCATCCGCTGGGGCTGCCGATTCCGCACACCGCGATCATCCCGGAAAACAAGGACCGCCTGGCCGATTCGATGGCGGCGTTCCTGCGCGAAAACTTCCTGACCCCGCAGGTGGTGGCGCGGCGGCTTGCCGGCATGAACGCGGCGGCCATGGCGGGCGGCTTCCTGGCCGATCCGCGCGGCGGAGAGGGCCGGGTGCGCGCGGGCGCGGCCAATCTGGTGGCCGATGTGCTCGAATCGCTCGATCCGGAAAAGCTGGGCGGCCTCGCCAAGGGGGCCTTGCGCGGCCAGATCGCCAAGTTCGATCTGGCGCCGTTGCTGGGGCAGTTGCTGGGCGCGATGATCGCCGATGGCCGGCACATGCCGGTGATCGAGGGGCTGGCGCGCCGCGCGGCGCTGGCGCTGGAAGCGAACGAGGAACTTGTCCGCACCATGATTCACGATCGCGCCAACGCGATCCTGCGCTGGACCGGGCTGGACGAACGGCTGGCCAACGGGATTCTCGATGGCCTGTACAAGCTGCTGGCGGAAACCGTGGTGATGCCGGACCATCCGCTGCGCCGGAAGATCGAAGAAGGGCTGGAGCAACTGGCGCACGATCTGGTGCATGACGAGGCGATGCGGGCGCGGGTGGAGGGGATGAAGGAAGAAGTGCTGGCCAATCCCGCCTTTGCCGCCTGGCTCGATGCCGTGTGGGAACGCGGGCGCGCCGGCCTGCTGAAGGCGGTGCGCCAGCCCGATGGCGTCCTCTCGGGCCAGTTTGGCGCCAGCCTGGGCGAGCTGGGCCGGGCGCTCCAGCACGACGCACGGCTGCAACTGCTGGTCAACCGCTTCGCCCGGCGCACGCTGGTGGGCGTGGCAACGCGCTATGGCGGGCAGATCGTGCGGCTGGTATCGGAAACGGTGCGCCGCTGGGATGCGCGCACCGTGACCGACCGGATCGAAGGCGCGGTCGGCCGCGATCTCCAGTTCATCCGCATCAACGGCACGCTGGTGGGCGGGCTGGTCGGTGTTTCGATCCATGCCGTGGACGTGCTGCTATGAACGACGACGAACCCTTCCTGCTGACCGAACGCCTGGCCTTGTGGAAGCCGCGCGCGTCCGACCGGGCCGAACTGTTCGCGATGGTCGCGCCGCCCGAAGTCCGGCGCTTCCTGGGCGATCGTCCGACGAGCGAGGCGGACGAGTTCGCACGGCTGATCCGCAATGCCGGAAGCTGGGCGCTCTATGGCTACGGCACGTTCATCTGCCGCGACCGCGCCGACGGCCGGCTGGTGGCGCTGTGCGGCCTGTTCCATTCGTGGCGCGGCTTCGGCAAGGGGCTGGACGACGCGATCGAGGCGGGCTGGATCGTGGCGCAGCCGGATTGGGGCAAGGGCATCGCCGGCGAGGCCATGCGCGCGGCCATCGCCTGGTTCGACGCCGCGATCGGCCCGCGCCGGATCGCCTGCATGATCGAGGAGGGCAACGACGCCTCGCTCGCGCTCGCCGCCCGGCTGGGCTTCGTGCGCTATGCCGTGGAGGACATGGGCGAGGAACGCCCGCTCATCCTGCTGGAACGGCTGCCGGAAGGCGCTGCGATTTAGGCGGCTGTCTGGACACGACAACGATTGCGGGCTTTGGATATCAGAAACCCCGCTCGTCCTGAGCTTGTCGAAGGACGCGCGATCCGGTTGATCTTGGGGCGGTTTGCCGCGCAAGGCCAGCACCGCGCGCGTCCTTCGACAGGCTCAGGACGAGCGGCCATGGGGATTGGCGGTATTCCGCTTTCCGCCTGCCTCCGGTAAGAGCGGCCGTTCCGGACACGACGTCATTGCGGACATCGAAGGTCCGATTTAGATTGCCGGTGTGTGGCTAGTTCTCATCGCAATCCTAGCATCCATTTTAGCGGGCTTTCTGCCCGCTGGTAAGCTACGGGTTGTTGCCATAATCGGCTTGTGGTTGTTTCCGCTTTGGTGCGCTCTGTGGTTCACAGCCGCATACCCAAACGACATCGAACATGAATTTGGCGATTGGTGGTTTTACTGTGCTTTTGTTCCGATCCTTTTGGCCCCTTGGGCTATCGTAACAATCTTTCCGTTTATGCTGACGGCCAAGTTTTGGAAAATCCACCGCCGCTTTTGAAAGTCGTGACGCCCCCGCCTAAATCGTTGCATCTGCAACCGGAGTCCGCCAGTCTCCGCGCGGGACCGCGCTGGAGACGGGAAAAATTGGCATGAAACAGGGTTTTGCAGCGCTGGCCGCGCTCGTGCTGGCGCAGGTCATGACGCCGGGCGCGGCGCTGGCGGAGACGGTCTATGTCCGCGCCGGGCGGCTGGTCGATACCGAAAAGGGCGCCGTGCTGCCCGCGCGCCTGATCCGCGTGGACGACGGCCGCGTGGTGTCCGTGACGGCGGACGGGCCGGTTCCGCAGGGCGCGACCGTGGTCGACTGGTCGGCCTATACCGTGCTGCCCGGCCTGATCGACATGCACGTTCACCTTGCCGATCTGGAGCAGAGCGAGAACGTGGCCGAACCGCTGCTGCACGCGCCGATGGAAATCGCCTATATCGGCGCGCGCAACGCCCGGCGCACGCTGCTGGCCGGCTTCACCAGCGTCCACGATGTCGGCTGTTTCCGCGCCTTCGCCGATGTCGAGCTGCGCAACGCGATCAACCGGGGCGACGTGATCGGCCCGCGCATGAGTTCCGTCGGCGCCTATGTCACCATCCCCGGCGGCGGCGGCGAGGTGACCGGCTTCGCGCCCGACGTGAAAGTGCCCGATGACATGCGCGCGGGCGTGGTCACCGATGCCGCGAACACTGTGGAGAAGGTCAACTACCTGTTCCAGCACGGCGTGGATTCGATCAAGCTGATCGCCACCGGCGCGGTGCTGGCGCAAGGCACCGAACCCGGCCAGCAGGAACTGACCGAGGAAGAGATGCATGCCGCCGTGACCACCGCCGCCTCGCGCGGATCGTGGGTGACGGCGCACGCGCACGGCGCGGAAGGCATCAAGTCCGCCATCCGCGCGGGCGTGAAATCGATCGAGCACGCCTCGCTGATCGATGATGAGGGCATCGCGCTGGCCAAGGCGAAGGGCGTGTTCCTCGACATGGACATCTACAACGGCGATTTCATCAACGATTACGGCAAGGCCCACGGCTGGCCGGCGGACATGCTGCGCAAGAACGTGGACACCACCGACGCGCAGCGCGAAGGATTTCGCAAGGCGGTGAAGGCCGGGGTGAAGCTGACCTTCGGCACCGACGCGGGCGTCTATCCCCACGGCCTGAACGCGCGCCAGTTCAAGTACATGGTCCGCTATGGCATGACGCCGATGCAGGCGATCCAGTCCGCCACCACGGTTTCGGCGGAGCTGCTCGGCTGGTCGAAGGACGTCGGCGCGCTGTCCCCCGGCCATTTCGGCGACATGATCGCGGTGAGCGGCGATCCGCTGGCCGACATCACCGTGCTCGAAAACGTGCAGCACGTGATGAAGGGCGGCGACGTGGTGAAATGAGGCGCTGAAGCAGGCCCTGAATCAGGCCGTGAATCAGGCGCGGCCGGACAGGTCCAGCGTCAGGCACTGGCTGAAATCGTCGATCACGTAATCGGCAAAGGCGGGGCACGGCACGAAGCCATGCTTGCGATAGAGCCCGACCGCGGGGTGGAACGGTTCGGTGCGCCCGGTTTCGAGGCTGACCCGGGCGTAACCCCGGCGCCGGGCCTCGGACAGGAGATGCACCAGCATCGCCTCGCCCACGCCGTGCCCGCGCCATTCCGGGGCGGCGCGCATCGATTTCAGTTCGCCATGATCGTCCGCCAGATGCCGCAGGGCGCAGATGCCGGCGATGGCTTCCCCGATCCACGCCGACCAGAAGGTGACGTCCGGCCGGCGCAGCGCCGTCACCGGCAGGGCGTGGACCTTGTCCGCCGGCGAATGCCGCTGCATGTCGGCCAGATGGTACGCGACCAGGGCCTGTACCTCCTCGCCGGACAGCGCGTCCTCGACGAAGCGCAATGCGGTGATGTCGTGCCGGCCCATGCCCGTTCTCTTGTCCGTGACTGTTTTTCAGGGACATGCTGCCCCATCCGGTTTCATCTGCTATCGCTTCCGGCATGACCGAGACAAGCGAAACACGCGCGGATTCCGCTCTGCGCTGGAGCATTGCGATTCACGGCGGCGCGGGATCGATGCGCC
>NZ_DDFB01000162.1:0-1763 GCF_002336885.1 Novosphingobium sp. UBA1939
CGCCTTCGCTGTTGGTCACGCCCGCCACCGCGCGGGCGGCGTCTTCCGCTTCCTCGGCCGCGGCGCGCAGGTCCTGCGGCGAACGCTCGGCGGCGTCTTCCAGATCGAGGTTCGCGAACGGGCCTTTCGCCAGCCGGTCCCCCGGCGCGAGGCCCGCATACTTGTCCGCGGGCGCCGCCCGCGCCATCGCCACCGCGCGTGTCGCCAGTTCGTCGAGCGCGGCATCGCCGAGGTCGGTCGACCCGATCGAGGCGGAAGCGCCGCCGACAAACACGCGCAGGCCGATATGTTCGGACTCCGACCGCTCCACGTCCTCCAGCGCGCCGAGCCGGACCTGCACCGATTCGCTGGCGTTGGCGAGATAGATCGCGTCGCCCGCCTCCGCGCCGGCGCGCACTGCGCGTTCGATCAGCGCGTGGCAGCGCTCCTGGGCTACGGCGGGGGACAACATGGTTCGGCCTCTCGGATGGGGCGCGGAGGGGTGCCGCGCAAGCGATCAGGCCACGGCGTCTAGCCCGCCCGATTCACGACCGCAATCGCGGGCTTGCCGACCGGGCAAGGACGCTCTCTTCAGAACAGCGCGGCGATCAGCTTGAACAGGCCGGTCAACAGGAACGGCAGCCCGATAGCCAGCAGCCAGATCGAAACCTGATCCTTGCGGAACGCCACGCGCCGGTCCGGATCGGCGGCTGCGGCATCGCCGATATGCTCCCAGCGCCGTTCGAAGCGGCGGAACATAGGAATGATCGCCCCTACCAGCACCACCAGCGCCAGCATCGGCAATGCGGAAGCGCTGTCCCCCTCGATCGCCTGCATGGTCACGAAAATCTGCAGGCCGGTATAGACCAGCAACGCATAGGCGACCGTGTCGCTCATCCGCTTGCGCCAATCCAGTTGGCCCCGACTGCGCCCGACGGAGAAGGCCTTGCCCATACATCCTTCCTTCTAGGTCCGTTTCCGGGAATAGATCACGCAATCCTGCGTGTTTCAAGGCCAAACGGGCATTTATCGCGCAGGGCATACCGCCGGAAGCGGCGACCATGCACAAATCCTGCCAGTTATGCCGGAAGCTCCCCCAAGTTGCGCGCGAGGGGTTTGATCGCGCGCCAGACCCGGCTATGGCGGGTCAGCGACCGGAAACGGCAGAACCGTAAACAGTTCAGGCGGAACCGCATACAGATGACAGCCCTTGCCGACACCACGCCCGCGGACAGCGGGCATACGCCGGGATCGGCCCCAGGATCGAACGACACCTCGCCCCCCTTGCCGCAGGGCGGACTGGAAGTGGTGTCGATCGCCAAGAGCTACGACAAGCGCGCGGTCCTGACCGATATATCGCTGTCCGTTGGCAAGGGCGAAGTGCTGGGCCTGCTCGGGCCGAACGGCGCGGGCAAGACCACGTGCTTCTATTCGATCATGGGGCTGGTCCGCCCGGATTCGGGCCGCATCCTGCTGGATGGCGTGGATATCACCCGCCTGCCGATGTACCGCCGCGCGATCCTGGGCCTGGGCTATCTGCCGCAGGAAACCTCGATCTTCCGGGGCATGACGGTGGAACAGAACATCGCCACCGTGCTGGAACTGATCGAACCGGACAAGGCCACACGCATGGCCGAACTCGATCGCTTGCTGGACGAGTTCGGCCTCACGCGGCTGCGCACCAGCCCGGCCATGGCGCTTTCGGGCGGTGAACGGCGCCGGTGCGAAATCGCCCGCGCGCTGGCCGCCAAGCCCTCGATCATCCTGCTCGACGAACCCTTCGC
>NZ_DDFB01000162.1:1856-14726 GCF_002336885.1 Novosphingobium sp. UBA1939
GTGCGCCGCCTCTATCTGGGCGAGGGCTTCACGCTCTGATGCGCGGGGCGGGGGAACACTGAACGATGGCGCTGGGTCCGCGCCTCGACATACGGCAAACCCAGTCGCTGGTGATGACGCCGCAGCTCCAGCAGGCGATCAAGCTGCTGGCGCTGTCCAATCTCGAAGTGGAAACCTTCATCGGCGAGGCGCTGGACGCCAACCCCCTGCTCGAGATCGGCGAAGCGGCCACGCCGCCCGATCCGTTGGACGGTCTGCCCGAGGAAGCCCGGCGTACCCAGCTTGAAACCTCCCCGGTCGACCAGCTCGTCAGCGAGGGCCGGGTGGAAGAGGATCGCCCGCTGGACATCGACGTCACCGCGCTCGATCGGGACCGCGATACCGGCGATCTCCCGGATTACGGCTCGGGAAGCGGGGCGACCGGCGCGGCGGCGGGTGGCGAAGGCCCCGGCATCGACGAACGCGGCGATTTCGACGAGACGCTGGCGCAGCACCTCCATGCCCAGATCGGCGCGGCGACGTCCGACGCGCAGCTCCTGTTCGTCGCGCGCTGGCTGATCGACCAGATCGACGAGGCCGGCTACCTCACCATCACCCTGGCCGAAGCCGCCGCCGACCTCGGCGTGCCCCCCGCCACGGCGGAAGCGGCGCTGGCGCTGGTGCAATCGCTCGATCCCACGGGCGTCGGTGCGCGGTCGCTGGCCGAATGCCTGGCGCTGCAGGCGCGCGAGGCCGATCGCTACGATCCCTGCATGGCGCGGCTGATCGACAACCTCGACCTTGTCGCGCGCGGGGAGTTTTCCCGGATCAAGCGCATGTGCGGCGTGGACGACGAGGATTTCGCCGACATGCTGGCCGAGCTGCGCGGCTATGATCCCAAGCCCGGCCAGCGCTTCGGCGGCGGCGGTGCGGAAGCCGTGGTGCCGGACATCCTGATCCGCGCGGTGCCACGCAAGGACGGCTCGGTCGATTGGGACATCGCGCTCAACCAGGCCACGCTGCCGCGGCTGATCGTCAACCGCAGCTATTACGTGGAAATGCGCGGCGCCTGCGTCAGCAAGGAAGCGCGCGGCTGGCTGGGGGAAAAGCTGGCCGACGCCAACTGGCTGCTGAAAGCGCTGGACCAGCGGCAGAAGACGATCCTGAAAGTGGCGGCCGAGATCGTGAAGCAGCAGGACGGGTTCTTCCGCCACGGCGTCTCGCACCTCCGCCCGCTGACGCTGCGCGCGGTGGCGGAAGCCATCGCGATGCACGAATCGACCGTCAGCCGCGTGACCTCGAACAAGTACCTGCACTGCGATCGCGGCACGTTCGAGCTGAAGTACTTCTTCACCTCGGGCGTCGCTTCGGCCGATGGCGAAGGCGCGGTATCGGCCGAGGCGGTGAAGGCGGCGATCCGGCAACTGATCGACGCCGAGGATCCCAAGGCGATCCTCTCCGACGATGCGCTGGTCGATCTGCTGAAGCAGCGTGGCTTCGATCTCGCCCGCCGCACGGTCGCCAAGTATCGCGAGGCGATCGGGCTGGGCAGTTCGGTGCAGCGCCGCCGCCAGAAGGCGCTCGCCGGGGTGCGCTGAGCGGCTATTCCGCCGCGGCCATCCCCGCTCCCGCCAATCCGGCGTCCGGGCGCTCGGCCAGCATGTGCTGGATCATCTGCTGGAGATCGGCGTCATAGCGCGCCAGCACCAGCCGGTCCTCGGCCGTATCCCAGTGCGTCACCAGTTCGCGCCCGTTCCACCAGTGCAGCGCATAGGCCGGCGGATCGGCGACGATCAGGTTCCGCTGATCGGGCACGTCGGGATCGATCGGCCGCAAGTCGAGCGCGACCTGCGGCGCGGTGGACGGGCAGGTGGCCACGATCACATGCTCCCACCGCGTCGCGCTGGCGCGATGGATGTGGCCACAGACCAGCCCTGTCACGTTGGCGCGCCCGCGCAGGCAGGACGCCAGCCGTTCCACCCAGGGTTCGGCGGCGTCGGTGTTCATCCACGGAATGCCGGCCTCGATCGGGGGATGGTGCTGGACGATCAACGTGGGCTTGACCGTGTCCTCGTCCAGCCGCGCGGCAAGCCATGCCGCGCGCTCCTGGCAGAACGCGCCGCCGTGCCGCCCTTCTTCCAGCGTATCGAGCACGATCAGCCGCAGCGCCGGGCTGTCGATCACGTATTGCAGGTAATCCCCGGCAAACGGCGCTTGGGGAAAGACCTCGCGAAACGTCGCGCGCTCGTCATGGTTGCCCAGCGCGAAGTGGACTGGAAACGGCAGCCCGGACAAAGCCTCGCGCAGCCGTTCGTAGCTTTCCCGGTCGCCACGATCGACCAGATCCCCGGTGGCCAGCAGCAGATCGGGCCGCGGGTCCATTTCCAGCAAGGCCTGGACCGTGCGGTCCAGCCGCAGCCGGTTGAATTCGTCCGGCGTGTCCGGCTCGAACCCCAGGTGAATGTCCGTGATCTGTGCGATCAGCATCGCCCCGCGCCCCCCCAAGCCCGCTTACTTCAGGGATGCCGGCCCCCACTGCCGGGGCCGGTCGGCCACGGCGGTGTGAATCGGATCCTGCGGACGCTTCCTGTCCCGTTGGCCCTTCGGCTGCCACGGAGCCCCGCTATCCATGTGATAGGAATGGCACATCGCGCAGCCGGAATCGACCGGGTCCTTGACCTTGACCGAGGCTAGGTGCGTTCCCCCCTCGCCCACATGGCAGCTGCGGCAGCCGCCCGGGCCGTCCATGCCGGGAACGAGCAGGTCCGAAGCATCGTTCGATTGCGGTGCGCGGGTGTGGCACGCGACGCAATCGGTCTTGCGGTGATCCTTGTGATCGAACCAGCCGGTGTTGTAGTAGCGCCCGTTCTGCGCCACCGGCTGGATCGCGAAGCCGTCGGTGGCCGCCGTGCCACCGCGCGTCACGGTATGGCAGTCAAAGCACATGCCGCCCTTCGAGAAGACCTGCGCGATCGCCTGGTCGGCGCGGGTGGGATAGAACCGCACCGCGCGGGCATAGTCCGCCGCGCTGGCGCGCAGCGCCGCATCGCCGGGCACCCGCCGGGCAAGGCCCGAAAGGTTCGCCGGCCGCGCGGGCGCGGTGCCGCGATAGAACGCGCGCAGGTCCGCCACCACCATCGCCGGTTCGCCATGGCGCAGCGACCGGAACGTGCCGCCCACTTCGTCGAAGTTCAGCGAATGGCAGCTCTGGCAGGCTTCTTCCATCACCACCGGCTTGAACCGCGCGCCGCCCGAATCGGTCTTGTGGCAATCCTGGCAGCCCAGCGCCTCGCCGCTGGCGAAGCGGCCGGGGCGGCGGCGCACCATCTGCGCCACACCGTTGACCTTCGACAGATGCTGGGCGTGCGTGAACTTGAGACCGTTCGGCTCGCGCAGGGTCGGGCTCCACACCGCGCGCTGCAGCAGCGGCTTCGCACCGTTCATGCCGACGATCACCGTCGGCCTGAACTGCGGGTGCGCCGTCCCGAAATCGGCGGCATCGGCGATCTTCGTGTCGGTCAAGCGCGTCTTCAGCCCATCATGGCAGTCGGTACAGAACTGCTGCCGGGTGGCCGGCATAGCACCGGCCCCCTCGTGTTCGGTGTGACAATCCACACAACGGCCGGCGGGACGGTTGAAAGCGGTCGCCACCGCGCGCTGGAAAGCGGCGAAGCCATGCGGTTCGCCCCGCGCGCGCACCAGCCGCGCCGCGTCGGGGATATGCTGGTGCGCATCCTGCGTGTGGCAGGTGAGGCAGGCATTGTCGCGCACCGCCACGAACGCCTTGACGTGGCAGGCCTGGCAATCGTTCTCGAGATTCTTGTGCGCCAGGCTGAGATGGCCGGATGACCAGGCCTTGTCGGCGTGGAAGCCCGCGGGGCGGCGATCGTCCTTGTGCAGCGCCAGCGGCTTGTACGTGGCATAGCTCCAGATCGGAAAGGCCAGGAACGCCACCAGGATCAGGATGGCAAAGCTCCAGGCCGACATCCGCTTGCCCGGCAGCAGACCTTTCAGCGTATAGGCACTGCCGAGATCGACATCCTCGGCCGATTCCGAAACCGCTTCCACCCGCCGCACCGAAAAGACCGGTAATCCGGCGTCCGCGTCGCGCGAAAGCTGGATGCGATGGCCGCCGAAGCCCAGTTCGGCGCCGGTGGCGATGTCCAGTTCCCGCCGGTTGACGCTGCGGCCGTTGACGTCGAACGGCTGGTCGCCGATCGATTCGATCAGCAGCCGCTGGTCATCGATCCGCGTGACTCGCGCATGGCGCGGATCGACGGCGAGGTCCGGCAAGTGGATGCCGCAGGCCGCGTCGCGGCCGATGGTCAGTTCATCGCCGTCCACGCGGGAGCCGCGAACGATCTCCTCGCCGCTGGACTTGAGCGCGATCTGGCGGATCAGGAAGCTCATGGAGGCGCTCACCAGTAGAAGAAGACGCTGACGATGTGCGCGGAAAGCGCGGCGAGCAGCGCGAAGGTGACGGGAACGTGGACGTAGAGCCAGGCCTGCAGCCAGGTCTTGAGGCGCAAGTGCTTGCGCAGCCGCCCCAGCATGGCCTCCTTGCGCGTAAGCAGTGCGTCCACCTTGTCCAGCGGATCATCGGCGGTGCGCGCGCGGTAGGCCCGCATCCGGCGCAGTTCCGCTGCCGCCGCGCGCGTGGCGTCGCGCGCGTAGCGACCGGTCACGCGGTTCCAGAAGGAGCCCGCGAAGGGGTTCTCCTCCAGGCTGCTGTTGACCAGCGCCGCCGCCTGCGGATCGAGCGGCTGCGCCGCATCGTGAATCTGCCGGTCGAGCGACCGCAGCGCTTCCACCATCTGCTTCTCGGTGATCGCGCCTTCCTCGTCATAGCGGTTGTCCGACAGCGCGCTGGGCAGCGTGGCATAGACCCAGATGCCGAACAGGCCGGACAGGATCACCAGCATCATCAGCGCCCACGCCAGCGTGTGCACGTTCCAGCCGAAGTGGAAGCCCGAATGCAGCGTGCCCACCACGATCAGGCACAGCCCGAGATAGACATGCGCCGAGGTCCATGCGCGCAGCGACCAGCGGCCCGGCGTGATCGCGCGCTTGCGCACGCCCAGCAGCGTCAGCCACAGGATCAGCAGCGCGCCCAGCGTGCCGAGCGTGTAGCCCAGCCAGCTCGATCCGAAATGCTGCCCCGGCAGCGGCACGAACACGTACAGCGCGATCAGCACCACCGCGAGCAGCGCGGATATCTTGAGCCACCGTCCGTTGCGATAACGCAGGAAGCCTTCGTGCGTGCTGGTCCGGTCGCGACCGGTGCGCGGACGGCGAACCTTGCCGGCCTTTTCCGGCCCCTGGGCAACGCTTGCCATGGTCAGGCCTCCTCGTTCTCGAGCCGGGCGACGGTCAGGAACTCGTCGGGCGAGACGCGGATCGCCGCGCCGGTGGGGCAGGCCCGCACGCAGCTGGGGCCGCCATCGATCCCGGCGCACATGTCGCACTTGATCGCCTTCTTGCGGTCGAGCAGTTCGTCCACCGCCGGATCGCCTGTGTACTTGGTGTGCTTCTTCGACCACTTGTACGATGGCTCGCCCGGCCCGGGGCCGCTGCCGAAGAACAGCCACGACCATAGCGAAGGCTTCTTCGGCGGCACCTTCTCCATGCGGATCACGCCATAGGGGCAATTGCGCTGGCAGTTGCCGCAACCGATGCAGGTATCGTTGATCGAGACCTCGCCATCCGGCCCGCGCTGGATCGCGTTGGGCGGGCAATCGGCCATGCAGTGCGGGTGCTCGCAGTGGCGGCAGCTGGTGGGCACGTGCAGGTGGGCAAAGCTGCGCCCCGCCTCGCGGTCCAGCCGCGACAGGCCGTCGTGACTGTCGGCGCAGGCCTTCTCGCAGTTGTCGCAGCCCACGCACAGCGTCTCGTCGATCAGCAGCACGTCGGTCGCCTCGCCCAGCCCCTGGCTGACGAGGAACTTGGCCTGCTCCGAATAGAGATCGACCACGCCCGAGAAGCTGTCCTTGCGCGATTCGATGAAGGCGTTGGTCTTGCGGCGGCCTTCCATGTCCTTGCGCGCGCGCTCCAGCAGCGTCGGCTTCGCCGCCAGCACGCGGGCGAAGGCATCGCCATCGATGCGGATCACTTCGGACTTGATCGCCGCGCGTACCGTCGCGGTGCGCTGGCCGCCATCGATCAGCGCCATCTCGCCGACGTAGGAGCCGGCCGGAAGGTAGGACAGGAACACCGGCTTGCCGCCGACTTCCTTCTCCACAATCATCGATCCCACGCGGATGACGAAGACATCGCGATCCTCGTCGCCCTCGCTGATGATCGGCTTGCCCGCCGGCACCTGTTCGATCCGCGCGGTTTCCACCACTTCGCGGATATCGTCGGGCGTCAGCCCCGATCCGAACATCTGCAGGATCTGCCGCTCGGTGGAAATACGCTCGATCGCCCGCCGCGCGGTCGGCACCTGGCTCTGCAGCTTGAGCGCGGCGTTGCGGCTGATTTCGACGCAGATCGTATCCTCCGCCGCCACGATCGTCGCGCCGCGCCGACGGCCGGAAATGAGGCCGACCTCGCCGAAGATCGTGCCTGCGGGAATGGGCACGACCCGCGAGGGATCGTTCGGATCGATGCGGACGTGGACCGATCCCGAAGCGATCGCGAACAGCGAGGACCCCGGATCGTTCTTCTCGAAGATAACCTCGCCCTTGCGATAGGCGCGGGCATCCGAATCGAGCATGAATTCGCGCAGCTGCAAGCGGGTCATGCCTTCGAGGATGGTGATCCGCGTGCGCAGGAACTCCAGCCATTCGTCGACCGAGCGCTTGCCTGGCAGATCGCGGAAGCGCGCTTCCAGCAGCGGCTCGTCCGCCGGCTTCAGCGTGGTGTTGCCGTTGATGAACTCGATGACGTCATAGCCCTGGTTCATGCAGTGCTTGATCAGCGGATAGCCCGCCAGCGCGCCGATCACGAAGATGCCGGGCGCGGTCGATTCGAACTGCGGCGAAAGCGTTGGGAAGGCCAGCCGGTCGGCGCTGGCGAATGCGATGCCGCAGCCTTCGACGAAGGCGCGCGGCGGCGCCGAACCGATACGCGCGATGATCCGGTCGCAGCGGATCTTTTCCTCGCCATCGCGCGTGGACAGGGTGATCCAGCCCGGTTCGACCGCCTTGGTCTCGGTTTCGTAGCGGATCGTCAGCCGGCCCGCCGCGTCGTCCTCGACCAGCGCCTTGGCGTTCGGCTCCTTGGCGGTGGGGAAGCTTTCGCGCACGTTGGTCGATTTGGGCGCGCGGTTGAGCACGGTGACGACATTGCCCTGCGCCGCATCCTCGACCAGGCCGCGCGCGTTCTCGATCCCCGCGTCGCCGGTGCCGATCACCACGACGTGCTCGTCGAGAATCGCGTAGGGGTCGTCGAGCTGGTAGGTCACGTGCGGCAGGTCCGCGCCGGGGCAGCGCAGCAGGTTGGGATTGCCCTGCGTGCCGATCGCCAGCACCACGTTTTCGGCCAGCACCGTCTCGCCGCTGGTCAGCTCGATCGCATAGGGCGGGGCATGGCGTTGCAGCTCGGTGGTCGTGGTGGACCCGTCCCGCGCGCGGGAAACGATCTGCTGCACCGAGCCGGGGATCGCTTCGCCCGTGCCGCGAATCGCCTTCACGTCGGCGTTGTATTTCACGTTCACGCCCAGCTCAGCGGTGCGACGGTTCCACTTGTCGAGGATGTCCTCCTTCTTGCCGGCGTCGAACTCCTGGTCAGACCGCAGGATCAGCTGCGATGGCGTGGCCATCACGTGCTTGCCCTTCTGGTATTTGTAGATCGTGTCGGAGAGATGGCCCGATTTTTCGAGCAGCACATGGCTCAGCCCGAGCTGTGCCGCACGGCTGGCCGCGCTCATGCCCGCCGGGCCGGAGCCGATGATCGCAACTTTGTAGACTTCGCTCACCGGTGTGCGTCCCCCGCAACACGAAAGCGGACCTCTGCGGGTTCCTGCTTTCCATCAACCGATTTGCGACCCCAATTCGCGCGGACATTAGCGGATGAACCGGGCTTTGCCACCCGCAAATTCGCGGCACCGCATACAAGGGGGGTGGACCGGGGTGGAGTGGGTTTGGGCAAGGACGCGCCGGCCGCTTCCGGGCCGCCGTCGCAAGGCCCGCCGCGCATCGCCTTGCAACATGGTGCGCGAGCGCGATATGCGGTTGCAGCGCAAGAACGCCGCAAGGAGATTTCGATGACCGAGGCCGAGCAGTCTCCTTCCGCAAGTCCCGCCCTCGAAAGCCCGGCTCCGCAGGCCGCGGGCGGGGCGGGCTGGTTGGGCAAGGTGCTGCTGGCGGGCGCTGCGGTCATGGCCATCGCCGCGGCGGGCGTCGCGATCTATCGCGGGCAGAAGCAGGAAGCCGCGGTAGTCGCGCCGGCGACGGCCGATGCCAGCCAGGCGCCTTCGGTCGACGATGTGATCGCCAAGCTGGAGGCCAAGCTGAAGGCCGATCCGGAAAACGCCGAAGGCTGGCGCATGCTGGGCTGGTCCTATTTCCAGACCGAACGCTATGCCGAAGCCGCGACCGCACTGAAGAAGGCGACCCGGCTCGATCCCGATCACGCCGAAACCTTCTCGTTCCTCGGCGAGGCGCTGGTGCTGGCGAGCGACAGCGAGGGGCGGATACCCCCCGATGCGCAGGCCGCGTTCGACCGCGCGCTGCAACTCGATCCCAAGGATGCGCGCGCACGGTATTTCAAGGCGGTGGCGATGGACCTTTCAGGCCAGCACCGCCGCGCGATCGACATGTGGTTCGACCTGCTGGCGGACACCCCGTCCGACGCCCCCTATGCCGACGATATCCGCGACGTGATCCGCAACGTGGGTCAGAAGTACAAGATCGACGTGGACAAGCGGCTGGCCGAAGCGCGCTTCGCGGCGCCGGCCGCCGGCATGGTTACCGATGGTGCGCAAAAGGCGGCCTCCGGCATTCCCGGCCCGACGGGCGATGAAATGAAAGCCGCCGCCGGTCTGCCCAAGGGCCAGCAGGAGGCGATGGTGCGCGGCATGGTCGACGGGCTGGAGGCAAAGCTCGCCCAGAACCCCGGCAATCCCGATGGGTGGATCATGCTGATGCGCAGCCGCATGCAGCTGGGCGAGCCGGGCAAGGCCGGCAAGGCGCTGCAGGATGGCCTGGCCGCGTTCCGCAACGATCAGGCGGCCAGCCGCCGGCTGCGCGAGGCCGCCGCCACTCTGGCCGTTCCCGGCGCCTGACCGCCGCCGGCGGTTTCCGCCATCCGGCCCCATCGTTTCCAGCGCCTGTTGAAAACCCGCGCGACTCGCCGCGATTGCGGCATTTACGCGAAATTAACCTTTAATGTTCATTGGTCCTATGGTTAATGTCGGACAAGAGCGTTTGACGAGGGATTAACGCTGCCATCCTGTTATGGCGAGAAGGGGCGGTTGTATGCGTGTGCTGCTGATCGAGGACGAGCCGACCACGGCCAAGGCAATCGAGCTGATGCTTTCGGCCGAAGGTTTCAACGTCTATTCAACCGATCTCGGGGAAGAAGGCCTCGATCTCGGCAAGCTCTATGATTACGATATCATCCTTCTGGACCTCAACCTGCCGGACATGCACGGTTACGATGTCCTCAAGAAGCTGCGCGTCGCCAAGGTGCAGACGCCGGTTCTCATACTCTCCGGCATTTCGGAAATGGATTCGAAGGTGCGCAGCTTCGGCTTCGGCGCCGACGACTACGTGACCAAGCCCTTCCACCGCGAGGAACTGATCGCCCGCATCCATGCGGTCGTGCGCCGTTCCAAGGGCCATTCGCAATCGGTCATCCGCACCGGCAAGCTCTCGGTCAACCTCGATGCCAAGACGGTCGAGGTCGATAACGCGCGCGTGCATCTGACCGGCAAGGAATACGCGATGCTCGAGCTGCTCTCGCTGCGCAAGGGCACCACGCTGACCAAGGAAATGTTCCTGAACCACCTTTACGGCGGGATGGACGAACCCGAACTCAAGATCATCGACGTGTTCATCTGCAAGCTGCGCAAGAAGCTGGCGCACGCCTGCGGTGGCGACAACTACATCGAAACCGTCTGGGGCCGCGGCTATGTGCTGCGCGATCCGGACGACAAGCTGGACGTCGAGGCCGCCTGATTTCCCGCCCTCATTTCCCGCAGCGTCTGTTCCTGACGAAAGCGGTCCGCTCCGGGGGGTGCGGGCCGCTTTTCGTTTGCGGGCGCTCCCTCCCCCCTCCCTGCTCCCCCCTCCCCAACGCATCGCCGGTCTGCTAGGCGCGCCGCTTTACCGACCAGCAGGCCCCGTTTCATGACCGCGCACAAGTCCGGCGATCCCACCACGCTAAACCGCCTCTACGGACGCGCCAAGGGCAAGCCCCTGCGCCAGGGCCAGCAGGCGCTGGTCGATACCCTGCTGCCGCAGATCGCCGTGCCGACGGACGGCCCGGTCACTGCCGAACGCCTGTTCGGGCACGATCGCCCGCTCCATTTCGAAATCGGCTTCGGCGGCGGCGAGCACATGGCCGCACGGGCCGACATGCTGCCCGATCACGGCTTCATCGGCGCCGAACCCTTCCTCAACGGCGTGGCGCAGGCGCTGACGCACCTTGACGGCGATGGCGGCCGGCACCCACCCATTCCCAACGTGCGCATCCATCACGGCGATGCGTTGGAGGTGCTGGCGCGCATTCCCGACGGCTCGCTCTCGTTTCTCTACCTGCTCCATCCCGATCCCTGGCCCAAGGCGCGCCATGCCAAGCGGCGGATGATGAACGACGGCCCGCTGCGCCTGTTCGCGGCCAAGCTGAAACCGGGCGGCGAATTCCGCTTCGGCACCGACCACGCCATCTACCTGCGCCATGCCCTGATGGTGATGCGCCGCCATCGCGATGCGTTCGAATGGCTGTGCGAAAAGCCGGCGCAGTTCCAGAAGCGCCCCGGCGGCTGGCCGGAAACGCGCTATGAGGCCAAGGCGCGCAACGTCTACGGCCACGAGGTCTGGTATTTCCGCTATCGCCGCCGTCAGGAAGGCTGAGGCGACAGGGTTAACCTCAAAATAACCAAGCATGGCGCATGATCCAGCATGCCGGTCCCCCCGGAGTCGCGGGGACACCAAGGCAGGAGCTGGTTCATGTCGAACGCCGACACCGCTACGCTGATCCTGACCGAGATGCGCGAATTCGCGAGCTTCTCGGCCGCCGAACAACGCTATATCCGGCGCAGTCTGGATGTCGGCCTGGGCCGGCAGGACGCGTTCCGCCTGTGGGCGCGCAGCGGCG
Source organism: Novosphingobium sp. UBA1939 (assembly GCF_002336885.1). NCBI lineage: Bacteria > Pseudomonadati > Pseudomonadota > Alphaproteobacteria > Sphingomonadales > Sphingomonadaceae > Novosphingobium > Novosphingobium sp. UBA1939. Next base: position 13,095 of record NZ_DDFB01000162.1, read on the forward strand.
AGGAAACCGCCTCGATCCGCGCGCAGTACGTGATCTATCAGGATCTCAAGACGCTGCGCACGGTCCTGCCCGAAGGGCCCGGTCCCGACGGCCTCGAAAGCTTCATGGGCAAGCTGATGCGCGTGACCGCGTTCGATCTGGGGCAGGAACGGCTCAGCTGCTTCTCGGCCTATCGCTTCCTCTACGAACGCCTGCTGGGCGCCGAAGTGCGGCCATGGCTGCCGGGCGCGTTCTGCGGCGCCGCAGCGCTGCCGCAGATCCGGCCGGAACGGCGCAAGGGCCTGCTCCAGTCGATCAGCGAAGCCGCCGCCACCGCGCCGGGCTGGTCGCCCCGCGCGCCGAAGTTCTATCCAGAATTCGTCGAACTCGAAGCCGCCTGATAACGGACTGCCTGAAAAACAGCCCCTTTACGCCTTGTAGAGTGCATCGATCCGCGCGCCGTACCGCTCGCGGATCTTGTGCCGCCGGATCTTGAGGCTGGGCGTCATCTCGCCGTTCTCGATGCTGAACGCCTCGTCCGCGAACGTGAACTGGCGGACTTTCTCGATCACCGACAAATCCCGGTTCACCCGGTCCACCGCGTCGCGAATCGCGTTGCGGAAGGCGGGCAGGCCCTGCAACGTCGCCACGTCGAACTTCTCGTCCTGTTCGCGCGCCCATTCCACCGCCCATTCCGCATCGGGCACGATCAGGCCGACCAGATAGGGCCGCTTGTCGCCCGAAACCATCGCCTGCGCGATTTCGGGCTGGAGCGTCAGCATCCCTTCCACCTTCTGCGGAGAGACGTTGTCGCCCTTGTCGTTGACGATCATGTCCTTCTTGCGGTCGGTGATGACGATCCGGCCGTTGGCATCGAGATGGCCGATATCGCCGGTGTGCAGCCAGCCATCCTGGATCGCCCGCGCGGTTTCCGCCGGGTTGTGCCAGTAGCCGTGCATGACCAATTCGCCGCGCACGAGGATTTCGCCGTCCTCGGCAATGCGGACCTCCACGCCCTTCATCGGCGGGCCGACGGTGTCCATCTTGATGCCCGCCGCGGGGCGGTTGCACGATATCACCGGGCCGGCTTCGGTCTGGCCATAGCCCTGCAGCATGGTCAGGCCCATCGCCTCGAAGAACACCCCGACATCGGGATTGAGCGGCGCCCCGCCCGAAACCATCGCCTTGATGCGGCCGCCGAAGCGCAGGCGGATCTTGGGGCGCAGGCTCTTTTCCAGCAGGAAATCCATCGGCCGGTCCAGCAGCCGGCCGCGGCCCTGCGCCTGGCGTTCGCCGATCGCCAGCGCCCGGCCCATCAGGTAGTTGGCCACGCGGCCCTGCTTTTCCACCTGCTTCATGATGCGCGTGCGCAGCACTTCGAACAGGCGCGGCACCACGACCATCAGCGTGGGACGCACTTCCTCGATATTGCTCGCCAGCTTTTCCAGCCCTTCGGCATAGAAGATCTGCGCACCCATGCCGATCGGCAGGTACTGGCCACCGGTGTGCTCGTAAGCATGGCTTAGCGGCAGGAACGACAGGAACACTTCCTCGTCCCAGCCGAAATCGTTGGCCAGGATATGCGCCGCGCCATCCACATTGCACAGGATCGCGCCGTGGTGCTGCACCACCCCGCGCGGCGCGCCGCCGGTG
>NZ_DDFB01000100.1:0-7536 GCF_002336885.1 Novosphingobium sp. UBA1939
CGCCATTTCCGCCTGGGTAAAGGTCGGCCGGCTCGGCTCGCCCGCACCCCAGCGGTAATCGGCGTAGAGCTTCACCACGTCCGCCCCTGCGCCGATCTGCCGGCGCAGGGGCGGACGTGGTGAAGCTCTACGCCGATTACCGCTGGGGTGCGGGCGAGCCGAGCCGGCCGACCTTTACCCAGGCGGAAATGGCGGCGGCGGTGGAGGCCGCGCACAGCGCCGGGCGCAAGGTGGCCGCCCATGCCGGCACGGCGGAAGGGATGCGCCGCGCGGTGCTGGCCGGCGTGGACACCATCGAACACGGTGACGAAGGCACGGCGGAAGTCTTCGCGCTGATGAAGCAGCACGGCACCGGCTATTGCCCCACGCTCGCCGCGACGGACGCGATCGCGCGCTACCGCGGCTGGAACGGGGCGGAGCCGGCGCCGGCGATGGTGCAGGAAGCGCGCACCGCCTTCGCCCGCGCCCGCGCGGCGGGCGTCGCGTTCTGCGTGGGCGGCGATGTCGGCGTCTTCGCCCACGGCGACAACGCGCGCGAGGCGGAACTGATGGCCGCCGCCGGCCTGCCGCCTGCGCAAGTGTTGCTCGCCGCGACATCGGGCAACGCGAAACTGTTCGGCCTCGACGACCGCCTGGGCACGGTCAAACCCGGCCTGCTGGCCGACCTCGTCGCCGTGGCAGGCGACCCCACCCGCACGATCGCCGCGCTGCGGCAGGTGCGGTTTGTGATGAAGGATGGAGAGGTGTGGAAGGGGGCCGGTAGGGGCGTGGTGGGCGGGATGTTCCGCGTCGTCCGGGCGTCGCGCGAGTGGGTGTGCGGTGGCTGGCTGGAAGGACGAGGTTTGGGATATTCCTGCCGATTGCCGCCGCGATTGGGAACGCCCGGTTACAATGACACCGGTCATTCGTGGATATGCTTTAAGGCGCCTCTCTCAAGTCCGGCCCGGTCGGACGAGCCGTCTTTACGGGATCAGCGAGGAGGTCAGTGAGAAGCGGTCACTTTTGCAGGCCGGAATTGGACTGAAGTGACCGCCAACCTCACCCGACCCTCATCCTGCGTCAGCTTCCGCGCTGTCATCTGGAACATGTTGGCCGAACCACCCAGCAAAAATGGTGAGCTTGTTCCGGCGCACTGGGGCCGAATCTTCGGCAAGCTTCAACATCGCGTCGCGCAGGGATTTCGCCCAAGGCAGTTCATCTTCAAGCCCGCGTCCGAATGCGCCTTGACTGTATCGTGAGGTGAGGCACTGAAATACCTGATATTCTACCTGCGCTGGTTGTTGCAGGACAGCCGCAAGAAATTCGGCAGGGTCGATCTCTTTGAGAACCGGCCCTTCGATCAAGTCCGATCCTTCTCCGCCATGCCCCACGAGGCGTCGGCAAAACAGGTCTGGATCTTCGCCTAGCTCGTTCATCAGACGCGCTGCGAGTGCAGGTAACCGCTCGACTCCCGCTAGCTGCCGCTGCTCACCGAGGAAACCGTAGATTTGCTGGAAGTGGTCCGATCCAGCATCGGCAAAACCGAGACCTCCCCACGACCCGAGCCTGATGTCTTCCATAAACGAGTTCGCGTTAAGGGGTGGCAAATCACCCCGTTCGCGCAAGGCGATGATATAGGTCTTTGCGCTTTCGACGACGCTGTCGCGGTCACCTTCGAGAAGATTGATATCGGTCATCATCAGCATCATGCCGAAGATGTGCAAAATTTCGCCTGGATCGCGATATTGGTAATTGACCAGTTCACGTTGCAGCGTTTCGATGGCTTCTGCGACTGCGCCGTCATCTCGTTCGAACCGATGCCATATCGTGCGCCAGGATGGCTCATCAGCCGGCTCCAAGAACCAAGCACTGGCATCCAGGTCGCGCTTGATTAGCGACTCGTCGATGACGCCATTGACCAGCAGCTCGATCAGAAGCTCGTCTGACAAAGTCGTGTCGCTCAAGTCGATGCCTTTGTAGCGATCAAAGGAAGACTTTATCGGGGCATCATTGTTGCGGTCCATCATCGCCGCGATCCATTTATTTTTGCGACCTCTGATCTGCCCGGCATCCAACCGTCCAAGCTTGATCTCAAACGAGAGCGCGAAGAGCAGGTGCAGGATATGCAGCATTGCTCTGGCGTGCTGTCGATGGTGGGGCTCAATAGCCTGATAGAACCGTTCGAAGTCCCAAAGCGTCTGCTTGAGAACCCGTAGGTTATTGACCTCGCCCTGTTCATAAAGTTCGACGATATGGTTCTCGACCGATCTAAGCTGATCTCGCGCTTCAGCATGTGCTACGCCAGCGAAAAATGCAGCCAGCGCGCCCCGTACCGCAGACTTGGCTTCCAAGGTTTGCCCGACCAGCTTTTCCCGCTTGCGGCGATAGCCGTCGGAGTTCTCCAGTTCTGCTTCGTTCGCGATCAGGACAACTCGGCACCCTGAGTGCTCTACGAATTGATTGATGTAACCGAAAATGGCGTCAGACGACATCGACGATCGCTCGATGTCGTCGAAGACGTAGATCGCACCGGTGGTCCTGCGTTCGAAATCTTAGATCGTTATCGGGTTTTCAATCCCCTTGAATTTCAGGCCCGCGTTTAGTGCCCGTCCAACAACTTTCGCAGCCTTCGACCCCAAAATCGGATGGGTCGCGGCAAAGATGGCCGTGTCAATGTCAGAGGGGGCATCAACGCCGTAGAGGCTGATGTAGATATACGCTTTCTCGTCATCGAAGAGCTGGGCGAGGATTTGACGGATCAGGAACGTCTTGCCGATACCCCACGGTCCGCGGATCATCACCGCGTAGCCTGGCGGGCTCGTAAGGCTAAGATAGTAGCGCAGATATTCTCGAACGTGGCGATTGGGATCAGCCGGTTCAGGCATCGTCACCATCGAGCCGGGAATATCGAGTATAGGACGGGGCTGTTCCATCGGATGACCATTCCACACCGCGTTGAAGAGCCGGATTTTGCGTAGCCAATTCAATTATACACCCGTTCCACCTCGGTTCTCTCAAGGTGTTCCACCATGGCGCGCAATCGCGGCGAATGGCGTTGATTATGCGACGAAATATGAGTCAATATGGATAATCCCGCAAGCTAGAGAAGCGATATGGAGGATCGCCGATCGAACGTCCGCTATGTCGGAGGGTCCCGCCCTCCGGAATGTTGCGACTCGAATAACTGCTATTGTCTCGATCTGACATTCGCGTTGGCCAATCTCAACGGCCGGCATTGGTCGTTTGCCGCCAGGCGTGCCGCCCTCCTCCAACACCCCCTGTCCTAATCCCCCCACCTATGGCAAAGCAGCGCGCATGATGCCGCCTCCCGCCTCCCGCCAAAGGCGCAGCGGTGGACGGTGGACGGTCTTGCCTTGGACCGTGTCAACTTTGTCAACTTGTTCAGCTTTGGAGTGCCTTCGATGAACGTTGCCCCCGAACTCGTCCTGTCGAACGGCACCGTCCACACGCCGTCCGGGCCGTTCGTCGCCGATGTCGCGGTGCGGGACGGGAAGATCGTGGGCGTGGGGTCGTACCCGGACGCGGGGGAGCGGATCGACTGCACCGGGCTGGACGTGCTGCCGGGCGTGATCGACAGCCAGGTCCACTTCCGCGAACCGGGGCTGGAGCACAAGGAAGACCTTGAAAGCGGCAGCCGCGCCGCGGTGATGGGCGGGGTGACGGCGGTGTTCGAAATGCCGAACACCAATCCCAACACCGATACCGCCGATCGCGTGGCCGACAAGCTCGCCCGCGCGCACCACCGCATGTGGTGCGACCATGCCTTCTATGTCGGCGCCACGGCGGAGAACGCCGAGCATCTGGGCGAGCTGGAGCGCATTCCCGGCACCGCCGGCGTCAAGATCTTCATGGGCGCTTCCACCGGCAGCCTGCTGGTGTCGGAGGATGCCGATCTCGCCCGCGTGCTCGCCCATGGCAGCCGGCGCGTGGCGATCCATGCCGAGGACGAGGCGCGGATGAACGCGCGCAAGGACTATCGCGTCGAAGGCGATGCTTCCAGCCATCCGGTGTGGCGCGACGATGAAAGCGCGATGCTGGCCACGCAGCGCATCCTGCGGCTGGCGCGCGCGGCGAAGCGGCCGATCCATATCCTGCACGTGACCACGCCGGCCGAACTGGAACTGATCGCGCAGCACCGCGATGTGGCGACGTGCGAGGTCACGCCGCAGCACCTCACGCTGCGCGGGGAAGAGGCCTATCCGCGCCTTGGCACGTACGCGCAGATGAACCCGCCGATCCGCTCCGGCGCGCATGTCGACGGGCTGTGGCACTGGCTGCGGCAGGGCGTGCCCGACGTGATCGGGTCGGACCATGCGCCGCACACCATCGAGGAGAAGGCGAAGGTCTATCCCGCCAGCCCCAGCGGCATGCCCGGCGTGCAGACGCTGCTGCCACTGATGCTCGATCACGTCGCCGCCGGGCGGATGACGCTGGCGCGGCTGATCGACATGACCAGCGCGGGGCCGCAGCGCCTGTTCGGCCTGGTCGGCAAGGGCCGCATCGCCACCGGCTATGACGCCGATTTCTCCGTCGTCGATCTCAAGGCCAAGTGGACGGTGACCGAGGACTGGCTGCAAAGCCGCTGCGGCTGGTCGCCCTATACCGGCATGGAGCTGACCGGGCAGGTGGTGGGGACCATCGTGCGCGGGCACCGCGTGATGTGGGAACGCCAGCTCGCCAAGGCGGCAGTGGGCGAAAAGCTGCGCTTCGCGGCGGCGCTGTAGGGCGGTCTTTGGCATTCCATCGTCATTGCGAGCGTAGCGAAGCAATCCAGAGTCCGACGCGGGTCGCTCTGGATTGCCGCGGGGCTTCGCCCCTCGCAATGACGAGGCATGGCGATGGTGTCAGGCTCTGACGGGAGTTCAGGCTGGCGCGCGCTGGCGGCGGCGCAGCATGTCCCAGCTGAACAGCGCGATCGCGGTCCAGATCAGCACGAAGCAGGCGAGGCGCACGGGATCGAGCGGCTCTCCGAACACGAAGATGCCCAGCAGGAAGGCCAGCGTGGGCGAAATGAACTGGACGAAGCCCAGCGTCGAAAGATCCAGCCGCCGCGCCGCCACCGCGAACAGCAGCAGCGGCGCCGCCGTCACCAGGCCCGAGGCGAACAGGCCGATGGTGGTGCCGGCATCGAGGCCCAGGCTCGATCCGGCGGGGCTGCGCGCCTGCCACGCCACCAGGACGATGGCCGGCAGGTAAAGCAGCGAGGTTTCGATCGTAAGCCCGGGCACCGAGCCGACCGGGGTCAGCTTGCGCACGAAGCCGTAGAGGCCGAAACTGACGGCGAGCGCGAGGGCGATGCCCAGCATCTCGATCGCTCCGGCCAGCAGCAACGCGATGCCAAGCCCGGCAATGGCCACGGCGGTCCACTGCGTACGCGTCAGCCGCTCGCCCAGCAGGATCGTGCCCAGCAGCACGCTAAGCAGCGGGTTGATGTAGTAGCCAAGGCTGGCGGCAAGCACGTGGCCACTGTTGATGGCGATCACATAGAGCAGCCAGTTCGCGCCGATCAGCAGCGCGCTGGCGCACAGGCGCAGCAGGACCGTGCGGTCGGCCAGCGCCGCGCGGACGTCCGCCGCCTGCCCGCGCGCGGCCACGATCGCAAGGCACAGCGGCAGCGTGAACAGCACGCGCCAGCCCACCAGCTCGATCGCGGGAACGTGGCGCAGCGCATGGAAGAACAGCGGCAGAAAACCCCACAGCACATAGGCGGCAACCGCGGTCATCAGGCCGGCGCGGTGGTGGGAGTTAGACGGGGGCATACGGTGCCTCTCGCATTGGCGAGCGCGCCGGCCAAGCACAAAATATTCAACGGCTTGCCGATGTGACGGTTCGTTTCATCCTGTTTCACGAAGTCTGACGGAACGGTTGCCCGCTATTCAGGTCCGTATCGGTACCGAATTTTGCAACGGCCGCGCGGGTCCTATTCGCGAAAGGCCGCACGAACAGGAGACCGGACATGAGAATCATCACCCGGGCGGCGATCGCCGCCGCCCTCTCCGCCGCCACCCTCGCGCTTGCCGCGCCGGCTTCGGCCACGGTGACGGCGGCTCCCGCAACGCCCGTGGCATCGGTGGCGGATGCGCTGGGTGAAGGCTGGAATCACCGAGATCGCGGCTGGCATGAAGGCTGGCGTGGTGGGGATCGCGGCTATTACCGGGATGCCGGCCGGCGCGATTACTACCGCGGCCCATCGTGGCGCGGGCGTGATGGACGCTATTACTGTCGCCGTTCGGACGGCACCACCGGCCTGCTTATCGGCGGCGCGGCGGGCGCGCTGATCGGGCGCGGCATTGCCGGGCGCGGGGATCGCACCGTGGGCACCGTGCTCGGCCTCGCCGGCGGCGCGCTGCTGGGGCGCGAGATCGACCGCAGCGGATCGCGCTGCCGCTGAAATACTGCCGCCCTCCGGGTCGCACCACGGGCAGAGCAGGGGCGCTCCGGCGAATGGCCGGGGCGCCCTTTCGTGTTCCGGCGAACGCTTCCTTAACCATGGCGGGGGCAAGGCGGGGGCATGGTTCGTCCCTTGCCGGTCATCGCGCTGCTCGCCGCGCCGTTCGCGCTTGCCGCCTGCGCGCAGGACGATGGCCCGCGCCGTGCGGACGCTGACGATCCGGTCATGGCGCAGGCGCTGGAAGGCCAGTTGATGGTGGACCCCGACCTTTCGCAGCGGAACCTGCGCAACCAGGCCGTCGTTCCCGGTGGCCCGGTCGATACCGCTCTGGTGCAGTTCGACCGGCACGATTGAGCGCCAGCCGCTGTCCGGCTTCAGTTGTCGCGCAGGCCCACGCCCATACCGGCGCGCGGTTGCTCCATCTCCGCGGACGCCACGGGATAGGCGCAATAGTCCGCCGCGTAATAGGCGCTCGGGCGATGGTTGCCGGACAGTCCGACCCCGCCCATCGGCGCCGATAGCGAAGTGCCGTTGGTCGGGCGGTTCCAGTTGATCACGCCGGCGCGGACATTGGCCCAGAACTGGTTGTATTCCTCGGGCGATCCGCCGACGAGCGCAGCCGTCAGGCCAAAGCGCGTGCGGTTCGCTTCCGCGATCGCCTGGTCGAAATCGTCGACCCTGATCACCTGCAGCAGCGGCCCGAACAGTTCGACATCGGGCCGCTCGGCCATGTCGGTCACGTCGATCATGGCCGGTGACAGGAACGGCAGGCCTTCGCGCAGCCGCCGCATGTGCAGGATCGGCCGCCCGCCGTTCGACAGTAGATAGACGAAACTTTCGGTCAGCCCGTCGGCGGCCTCGTTGTCGATGACCGGTCCCATGAACGGTTGCGGTTCATCGAACGGCGCGCCGACCATCAGCCGGCTGCCCAGGCGCTTCATCTCGTCGATCAGCGGTTCGTACAGCGAACCTTGCACGATCAGCCGGCGGGCCGAGGTGCAGCGCTGGCCCGAAGTAGCGAAGGCGGACTGGATCGCAAGCACTGCCGCATCGCTGATCTTGGGCGTGTTCCACACCACCATCGGGTTGTTCCCGCCCATTTCGAGCGCAAGCATTTTGCCCGGGTTGCCGGCCAGACGCCGGTT
>NZ_DDFB01000100.1:7606-21031 GCF_002336885.1 Novosphingobium sp. UBA1939
CCGCATTGCCCGCGATCAGCGCGGGAATGATATGGGCATTGGGCAGGTGCGCCGGAAGATTGTAGGGGCCCAGCACCGCCATCACCCCGTGCGGCTTGTGGCGTAGCGCGGCGGTGCCTTGCAGCGCGCTGTCGAACTTCCGCTGGGCGGAACGTTCGGCATAGGCGCGAACCGAGATGTCGACCTTGGCGACGACCTTTTCGACCTCGGCGCGGGCTTCCCACAGCGGCTTGCCGGTTTCGCGCGCGATCAGCGCTGCCAGGTTCTCCTGCTCCTTGCGGACTTCGTTGGCGAATCGCCGGCACAGTTCCACGCGATTGGAAAGCGACTGGGCGGCCCATGTCGACCACGCCTGCCGCGCCCGATCGACGGCCGCTTCCACATCACCCACCGGCCCGCGCCACAGTTCGGCGCCGGTCGCGGGCTCGCAGGAGACGATCTCGGCATCGTTGCCGGAAGGAGCGGTCATCGGTTCATTCGCTTTTGCTTTATCGGCAACGCCCTAGCAGGAAATTGGTTACCATATTTTCAAGCCGGTCAAGCATGACCGCGCGGGGCCGGGGCGGCGCCCAGCGCTTCCCCCATGCGCCGGACGGCGGCGACCTTGGCGTGCAATGCCGTCCAGTCATCCTTTTCGGCGATCGGTTCCCAGATCGCTTCCACTTCGTCGATCAGCATCGATTGCGGGGCTTCGTCGGTCCAGTAGGGGTGATCGTCGACCGTCGACCGGTATGGGCCAAGCGCCTCCTTCAGCGCCGCGCCCGCATCGTCGTCCGCAAACGGGCCACGCCCGCCGCGATGGGCGAAGAAGAAGGCGTCCGGTCCGATCCCCTGCGCCACCATCGCGGCTTCGCAGGCGCCGATCAGCGCGCTGTCTTCCTCCAGCCCGCGCGGATCCACGCCAAGCCGCCAGCACCAGCGCCGTGCCATCGCCTGCTGGTAGAGATCGGGAAAGCGGTTCAGCGCCGCGATCAGCGGCGGGGCTTCCGAAAGCAGGCGCAGCGCGACGGCAAGCTGCCCGCAGTTCCAGTGGATCGCCTCGGGCTGGCGGCCGAAGGCGTAGAGACCCGAGTGATCGAAATAGGCGGCGGTGAACGCGGGATTCCACGTCGGCAGCCAGCGCCAGGGGCCATAGTCGAAGCTCTCTCCGGTCACGTTCATGTTGTCGGTGTTCAGCACGCCATGGACGAAGCCGGCGACCATGTAGCTGGCGGCCATGTCGGCCATGCGTTCGACCACCTGGTGCAGCAGCCGGGCCGCCTTGTTGTCCGGCTCGGGCGCATCGGGGGGAAGGGCGGGGCCGGGAAAGCTGGCCAGGCAGTAATCGACGAGCTGTTCCATCTCGGCGGGCGCATCCAGCATCCCCAGCCGCTGGAACGTGCCGATGCGGATATGGCTGTGGCTGAGCCGGACCAGCACCGCGGCGCGGGTGGGGGAAGGCTCATCGCCGCGCCATAGCGATTCGCCGGTTTCGATCACGGAGAAGGTCCGGCTGGTATTGACGCCCAGCGCTTCGAGCATTTCCGTCGCCAGCACCTCGCGCATCGCGCCTTTCAGCGTGAGGCGACCATCGCCTTGCCGGCTCCATGGCGTTTGCCCCGAACCCTTGGTGCCAAGGTCCATCAGCCGGCCGTGCCCATCGCGCATCTGCGCGAACAGGAAGCCGCGCCCGTCCCCCAGTTCGGGATTGTACACGCGGAACTGGTGGCCATGATAGCGCAGCGCCAGTGGCTGCGGAAGATTGCCGGGCAATGGCGCGAAGCGGCCGAAATGCGCGATCCATGCCGTGTCGTCGAGACCGGCCAGGCCTACCTCCCGCGCTGCGCGATCGTTGCGGAACCGCAGGGTGGTCCCGGGGAAGTCTGCCGGCGCCACCGGATCGCCGAGCCAATCGGCCAGCGACAGGATATGGGGATCAGGGGTGTAGATCGCGTCTTGCGGGTTGGATTGCATCAAGCGATAGTGGTCGCTGGGCGATCCGCAGGCAAGCGGGTCTGCTTGCGGATGCGGGATATTGGGCGCGGATACGGGATAATGGTGTTTGAGCCGGGCGGATGTTCGGCTTATGGCGCGGATCGCGTGGGGGCGTTGAACAAGGAACGGTTTTTCAGGCGATGGCGGATTTCGAGAATCGCAGCTGGTCCAGCCGCGACGGGCTGCGCCTGCATTTCCGGGATTTTCCGGGGCCGGACGACAAGCCGCCAGTGCTCTGCCTGCCGGGGCTGACCCGCAATGCGCGCGATTTCGAGGATGTGGCGGCGCGGCTTGCCGGGCAATGGCGGGTCATCTGTCCGGACATGCGCGGCCGGGGCGACAGCGATTACGCCAAGGACCCGATGACCTACAACCCGGCGCAGTATCTCGACGATGTCGAATTGCTGCTGGAACAGCACGGCATCGCCCGGTTCGTGGCGGTCGGCACGTCGCTGGGTGGCTTGCTGACGATGCTGCTGGCGGGCCGGGACAACAGCCGGATCGCCGGATTCGTGTTGAACGATATCGGTCCTGAAGTGGAAGAGGCCGGGCTGGAACGCATCCGCGAATACGTGGGGCAGGGCCGGAATTTCGAAACCTGGATGCACGCGGCGCGCGCGCTTCAGGAAAGCCAGGCCGATGTCTATCCCGATTACGGCGTGCCCGACTGGCTTCGCTATGCCAAGCGCGTGATGGCGCTGGGCAGCGGCGGACGGATCGCGTTCGACTATGACATGAAGATCGCCGAACCCTTCGACGCGCCGGCCGGCGCGACGCCGCAGGTGGATATGTGGTCGCTGTTCGATGCGCTGGCGGGGCGGCCCGGCCTGCTGCTGCGCGGCGCCCTGTCGGACATCCTTTCCGCCGGTACCGCGAACCGGATGGTCGCGCGCCATCCGGACATGGAGCTTGTGACGATCGAACGCGTCGGCCACGCACCTACGCTGGACGAACCGGAAGCGATCGCGGCGATCGACCGGCTGTTCGCCCAGGTCTCATGAACGACGGCGGCAGACGGCGCCTGCACCTTCTGCACCTGCATTCGACGTTCGGTGCGGGCGGCAAGGAGCGCCGCAGCGTGGCGCTGATCAACCGCTTCGGCCCCGCCATCGACCACAGCATCGTTTCGGCCGAACCCGGCGCGATGGGCGCGATGGCGCATATCGCCAAGGGCATTTCCGCGCATTCCCCGTTCGGCTTCCCGCCGCTGGCTGGGCGGTTCGGCGTGCGCCGGTTGCAGACGCTGGCCCGCGCGATGCGGGGGTTCGATTTGATCCTGACCTACAATTGGGGCGCGATGGACGCGGTGATGGCCCACGCCCTGTTCGGCCCCACCATGGGGCTGGCGCCGCTGGTTCATCACGAAGACGGGTTCAATGCCGACGAGGCGGAGAAGCTGAAGCCCACGCGCAACTGGTATCGTCGCGTGGCGCTGGCCCGCGCGAGCGCGCTGGTGGTGCCGTCGCGCCAGCTGGAAGGCGTGGCGCTGCAGGCGTGGCACCAACCCGCCGCCAAGGTGCACCGCATTCCCAACGGGATCGACACCGCCGCCTATGATCGCAAGCCCAAGCGCGATGCGCTGCCGCGCGTGGTCAAGCGGCCTGGCGAAAAGTGGGTCGGCACGCTGGCAGGCTTGCGCCCGGTCAAGAACCTGCGCCGGCTGGTACGCGCCTTTCGTGCCCTTCCGCCCGAATGGCAGCTGGTGATCGTGGGCGAAGGGCCGGACCGCGAGGCGATCGTGGCCGAGGCGATCGCGCTGGAGGTGGGGCATCGCGTCCACTTGCCAGGGCATGTGGCTGATCCGGCGCAGGCGATCGGCCTGTTCGATATTTTCGCGCTCTCGTCCGACAGCGAGCAGTTTCCGCTGTCCGTGGTGGAGGCGATGGCGGCGGGCTTGCCGATCGCCAGCCCCGCCGTGGGCGACGTGCGCGACATCGTTTCGGACGAGAACCGCGATTTCATCACGCCGGCGGGCGACGAGGCCGCGCTGGAAGCGACGCTGGCCGCCTTTGCCTGGGACGAAGCGCTGCGCCGCCGGATCGGGGCATCAAACCAGGTGCGGGCACGCGCGGAATTCGACGAGGCGGCGATGGTGGCGCGCTATGCCGCGCTCTATGGCGGGGTGCTCGGTGTTACCCAGTTTCCCTGACGCGTATTCCCTCATGTAGGGCGGGCGATGGCCATGATTACCAAGTGTTTCCCGCTTCACCGGACGTTCACCCACGGAATTCCAGAATCATTCCCGTTGAAAAGGCGGGTCTATCCGCTAAACACCCGGCACTTCCGTTAACTGACCGCCGAAAGCGCAGCCTTGGCCCTTCGTCCTACCCGTCCGCAGTCCCGCTCCGATCAGCTTGCCGAACGCAAGGCCGCGCAAGGCGATGTGTTCCTGCGCGAAGTCGACGATGCGCTGCGCGAGGACCAGTTGTTTCATGCGCTGCGCCGCTATGGCAAGCCGGTGGGCGCGCTGGTGGTGGCGGGCCTGGTCGGCCTGGCCGGCTGGCTGTGGTACGATTATCACAAGGCCACGGTCGCGGGCGAACAGGGCGAACGGATGACGATCGCGCTCGATCAGCTCGAAGCCGGCCGCGTGCAGACCAGCAGCGACAGCATGGCGCCGCTGGTGAAGGATGGCGGACCGGGCTATCGCGCTGCCGCGCAGCTGACGCAGGCCGGCATCGCCGCGCAGCAGAACAAGACCGATGATGCCGCGAAGCTGCTCGCCGCCGTCGCCGCGGACCAGAGCGCGCCGCAGGCTTACCGCGATCTCGCCACGATCCGCGAAGTGGCGATCACCATGGACAAGCTGCCGCCGGAAAAGGTGGTGGAGCGGCTCAAGCCCTTGGCCGTGCCGGGCAATGCCTGGTTCGGCAGCGCGGGCGAACTGCTCGGCGTCGCCTACCTGAAGCAGGGCAAGAACGATCTGGCCGGGCCGCTGTTCGCGGCAATGGCCAAGGACAAGACCGTTCCGGCCTCGATCCGCGAACGCGCGCGCCAGTTGGCGGGCACGCTGGGCGTTGATACCATCGATGATCCGAAAGCTCTGATTGCGCAGGGCCAGGCACAGCAGGGGCCGGCCGACGCCGGCGCCCAGTAACACCAGTTTGACGGGGATGACGGGGATGATGCGCAATCCGGTGCAGGAACATGGCGGCATTGCCGCGCGCCGCCGGCTGGTTCGCCGCGCAGGCATGGCCGGGGTGATCGCCCTGGCGGTCGCGGTCGGCGGGTGTGCGGGCAAGCACAAGGTCAAGACCACGCCCACGGTGGGGCAGCGCGTGCCGATCCTTTCGCGGATCGAGGCTGGCACCAAGGTCGATACCGCGATTTCGGGCATGCAGGTGGTGCTGCCGCCGGCCGAAGTGAACACGGAATGGGCGCAGGGCGGTGGCACGGCCAGCAAGTCCTATGGCCACCTTGCGCTCGGTGCCACGCCGCAACGCCTGTGGAGCGCCAATATCGCTGGTTCCTCGGTCAAGCAGCGACTGGCCGCCTCGCCGGTGATCGGCGATGGCAAGCTGTTCGTGATGGACACCGAAGGCATGGTCCGCGCGATGGACGCCAACACCGGCAAGGAGCTGTGGCGGGCGGGCTTCAAGCTGCCCGAAAACGGCGGTTCGGTGTTCGGCGGTGGCGCTTCGTACAACGAGGGCCGCGTTTATGTGACGACGGGCCTGGGCGAAGTTGCCGCGCTCGATGCCAAGGACGGCGCGATCAAGTGGCGCGTCAAGCCGGCCGGGCCGCTGCGCGGGTCGCCGACGGTCAGCTTCGGCGCGGTCTATGTGATGACGCAGGACAACCAGATCGTCGCGCTCAATATCGAGGACGGCGCGCTGCTCTGGAACGAATCCGCCTCGGTCGCGCAGACCGGCGTGTTCGGCGTGGCCGCGCCGGCTGCCGGGCAGGGCACGATCGTTGCCGGCTACAGCTCGGGCGAACTGGTCGCCTACCGCTACGAGAACGGCCGCCAGCTCTGGTCCGATGCGCTGGCGCGCACCAGCATCGCCACCAGCGTCTCGACGCTGACCGACATCGACGCCGATCCGATCATCGAGCGTGGCCGCGTCTACGCGCTGGGGCAGGGCGGGCGCATGGCCGCCTACGAACTCGTTACCGGCCAGCGCGTGTGGGAACTCAACCTCGCGGGCATTTCCACCCCGGCCATCGCCGGCGAATGGATCTTCACGCTGACCGACGAAGCCAAGCTGCTGTGCATCGCCAAGGGCACCGGCAAGGTGCGCTGGCTGACCCAGCTGCGCCGCTGGGGCAGCGAGAAGAAGAAGACCAACCCGATCTTCTGGACCGGCCCGGTGCTGGCGGGCGATCGCCTGTGGGTCGCCAATTCGCGCGGCGAAGTGTTCACCCTGTCGGTCACCGACGGAACAGCGAGCGAATGGGGCAAGGTTTCCGGCGCGGTATCGCTGCCGCCGGTGGTCGCCAACCAGACGCTCTATATCCTCGACAACAATGGCCGGATCACGGCGTTTCGCTGATCGGGCCGCCGACGAGGCATAAGGCTGGCGCCGGCCGGCCTTTACGCTTTGCTCATGCTTGAAAGCTAAACCTGCCGCGCATGAGCGCGCACGGTTCCGTGGCCGAAACACGGCCCCAAGCCCCTTCCGTTCCGGCCAGCCGGCCGGACAGCGATGTGTCCGTTGGCGTCGGCCTGTCGGGGCTTGCCGGTCTGGCGTTCTGGGTGCTGGTCTGCCGCAACTGGCCCGCCATCGCCGACATGTTCGGCCTGCCGGGGCCGCGCGAACCGATGGTGGGGCCTTCCGCCGCGCTTCTCGCGCTGCTTTTCTCGGGCACGCCGATGGTGCTCTATTCGCTGCTGGTCGACAAGGTCCACCGCCGCGCCTCCACCGGGATCGACTGGTCCAGCCCGCGTCCCTTGCGCGAGGTGATGGACATTGCGATCACCAAGCTGGCCGGGCTGTGGGCGACGTGGACGCTGATCGGCTTCGTCTACTGCCTGGGGCGCTGGTACTGGCGCGGGCAATACCTGTTCGCGATGGACGTGCTGGAAACCATCGCCCCGCTGCTGTTCCTCGGCTCCGTCCCCTATGTGCTGTGGCTCGATCGCGTGCTGGTGAACCCGCGCGACGGAGCGTGGCATTTCGGCGCGATGCTGATGGGGCGCGAAGCCTATGCGCGCGAGGAAGTCTATCACCACTTGCGCGCGTGGACGGTGAAGGGCTTCTTTTGCGCCTTCATGATCTCGATCCTGCCCGGCGGGTTCGCTGCCGTGGTCCAGGCGGACTGGTCGCTGGCGGCCCACGATCCGGTGCGGATCGCCGGCCTGACGATCGAGACGATGTTCATGGTCGACGTGCAGATCGCCATGGTCGGCTATCTGCTGACGATGAAGCCGCTGGATGCGCAGATCCGCACGGCGAACCCTTACCTCGGCGGCTGGCTCTCGGCGTTGATCTGCTACCCGCCGTTCATCCTGATGGGCGGTGGCGACGTGCTCGATTATCGCGCCAACGGGGCGGAGTGGGACTTCTGGCTGCAGGGTCACACCACGCTATTGTGGATCTGGGGGGCGGCGCTGGTGCTGCTGACCGCGGCCTATGCCTGGGCGACCGTGGCGTTCGGCCTGCGCTTTTCCAACCTCACCTGGCGCGGTGTGCTCACCAACGGGCCTTACGCCATCACCCGCCATCCCGCCTATGTGTCCAAGAACGCCTACTGGTGGCTGGCCTCGCTGCCGTTCCTGACCGTGAACCATTCGATGACCGACGCGGTGCGCAACACGGTCACGCTGGGGCTGGTCAGCGCGGTCTATTACTGGCGCGCCAAGACCGAGGAGAAGCACTTGCTCGCCTCGGACCCCAAGTACCGCGCCTATCATGCGTGGATGGATGAGCACGGCCTGCTGACCAGCGCGTTCAACCGCCTGCGCCGGCGCGTGATGCCGGCACGGGTAGAGCTTCAGCCGGCCGAATAACTGCTTAGACGGCCACGCCTTCGTCGGTCTCGAAGATGCGGATGTCGCGGTCCGAAAGGCCGAGTTCGGCGCGTTCCTGCGCCCAGGCCGCCATGTGCGCGGTCTTGAAATGGGCGTCGAGCGCTGCGCGATCACGCCACTTCTCGCTGACGCGGATCACTTCGGGGTCGGCCACGTCGCGCGAATAGGCATAGAGAATGCAGCCGTCCTCGGCCCGCGTGGCGGCGATCACCTTTGCCATCATCGGCAGCGCCTTGTCGAAGTTCGCCGCCGGCAGGCGGAAACTGCCCATGACCAGAATCATCGCGTGTTCCTTCGCGTTCAGAAGCTCTTGACGGCGTAGACCTTGGAAACGTCGCCGCCCCATTCGCCGTGATAGAGATCGAGCAGCCGTTCGGCTGGTGTCTTGCCGGTGCTGACGATCTCGTCGAGCGGGTGCAGGTAGCCCGTTTCATTGTCGCCGGCGCCGTTGAGGCGGTTGCGCGCTGAAAGACCGGCGCGCGCGATGCGCAGCACTTCGCCCGCGATGTCGCGCAGCGTACCGCCGCCCGGCAGGGGCGCGTCCAGGCCCAGCTTGGGCACGCTGGAGCGCAGGCGCTCGCGCCCGTCCATGTCCCAGTCCTTCACCAGATCCCAGGCCGCATCGAGCGCGGTCTGGTCATAGAGCAGGCCCACCCACAGCGCGGGCAGTGCGCAGATGCGGCTCCACGGGCCGCCATCGGCACCGCGCATTTCGAGGAAGCTCTTGAGCCGCACTTCGGGGAAGGCGGTGGAAAGATGGTCGATCCAGTCCGACTTCAGCGGCTTTTCGCCGGGCAGCGCGGGCAGCTTGCCATCCAGGAAATCGCGGAACGACTGGCCGGCGGCGTCGATATACTTGCCGTCGCGGAACACGAAATACATCGGCACGTCGAGCATGTAGTCGACATAGCGTTCGTAGCCGAAGCCATCCTCGAACACGAACGGCAGCATCCCCGTGCGCGCCGGATCGGTATCCGACCAGATGTGGCTGCGGTACGACAGGAAGCCGTTGGGCTTGCCTTCGAGGAACGGCGAATTGGCGAACAGCGCGGTCGCCAGCGGTTGCAGGGCCAGGCTGACGCGGAACTTCTGCACCATGTCCGCCTCGCTCGCGTAGTCGAGGTTGGTCTGGATGGTGCAGGTGCGCAGCATCATGTCGAGGCCCATCGAGCCGACGCGCGGCATGTGCCGCAGCATGATCTCATAGCGGCCCTTGGGCATGATCGGCAGGTCTTCGCGGCGCTTGTCGGGCCACAGGCCCAGGCCGAGATAGCCGATGCCAAGCTTGTCGCCGATCGCCTTCACTTGCGCCAGGTGGCGGCCGGTTTCGGCGCAGGTCTCGTGCAGGTTCTCCAGTGGCGCGCCGGAGAGTTCGAGCTGGCCGGCCGGCTCCAGGCTGACGGTGCCATCGGCCCCGCCCATGGCGATCACGTTGCCGCCCTCGATGATGGGCTCCCAGCCGTATTCGGTCAGCGCCATCAGCAGGTCGCGGATGCCGCCCTGTTCCGCATAGGAAGGGGCGTGATAATCCCGCGTGCTATAGACGAACTTCTCGTGCTCGGTGCCGATCCGCCAGTTTTCGCGTGGTTTTTCACCGCGCTGCATGGGGGCCACGAGCTGCTCGCGGCTTTCGATGACGGGATCGTTGCTATTTGAAACTTGCCGCGTGCTCATGCGCGTTCCGTTAGTGCCTGCAAGGCCTTCTGGCCAGCGCGAAATCGGAAATACACTATCCCGGAAATGGAAGGCTCAGCCGTTCCAGTCGCCGGAAATTCCCATCCACAGCGCGGTAGCCGCGATGGCCGCGGTTTCCCCCCGCAGGATGCGCGGGCCAAGCGATATCGGCACGGCGGCGGGATGGGCGCGGATCAGTGCGCGCTCGGCATCGTCGAACCCGCCTTCGGGGCCGGTGAGCAGCCCGGCCGGGCCGGGATGCGCGGCAAAGGCGGCGGCGGCGGGCGCGCCGCCGGTCTCGTCGGCGAAGAACAGGACGCGCTCCGCCGGCCAGTCGCGCACCAGCGCCTCCAGCTTTGCCGGATCGGCCAGCACGGGCAACGCGGTGCGCGCGCATTGCTCCGCCGCCTCGGTCACGATGGCGCGGGCGCGTTCGGGGTTGAGCTTGTCCGCCACGCAGCGCCGCGTCAGCATGGGGCGGACCGTGCCGACCCCCAGTTCGGTCGCCTTTTCGAGCACGAGGTCGAAGTTCGGTTTCTTGAGCAGCGCGGGGCACAGCCAGAAATCGGGCACGGCTTCGCGCGGGCGTAGGCGCCGTTCGATTTCCAGCATGACGTCGCGCTTGCCCGCATTGGTGACGCGCGCCAACCATTCGCCGGTGCTGTCGTCGCAGAGCATCACCGCATCGCCCTGCGTCACGCGCATGACCTTGGCGAGATAGTGCGCCTGCGGCCCGTCCAGCGGCAGGGTCATGCCTTCGCGCAGGGGCATTTCGACGAACAGGCGCGGCGCGCTGCGCGGTGGCCAGGCGGGGGTGGCGGGCATCATGGCTTCTTATCGCCGCAAGCGCCCTTCGTCATCCCCGCTTTCCCGGGGAAGACGAGGTGCTATAGCGTCGCCATGACCTCCGCACAGATCGTTCCCGATAGCGAACTTCGCGGCCTCGTTGCGCATCTGCCGCCGGGCTTGCGCGATTTCGCGCTGCTGGCGCGGTTCGACCGGCCGATTGGCTGGTGGCTGCTGTTCTGGCCCTGCGCCTGGGGCGTGCTGCTGGCGGGGGGAGCCGCGCGCTGGCCGATCGTGCTGTGGCTGCTGCTTGGCTCGATCGCGATGCGCGGGGCGGGGTGCGTCTATAACGACATCGTCGATGCCGATCTCGACCGGCAGGTGGCGCGCACGGCGGCGCGGCCGGTGGCGAGCGGGCGCGTTTCGGCGAAGGCGGCATGGGTGTGGCTGGTGGCGCTATGCCTGATCGGGCTGGTCGTCCTGCTGCAACTGCGCTGGCAGGCGCAGGTGGTGGCGCTGGGCAGCCTGGCGCTGGTGGCGGCCTATCCGTTCATGAAGCGCATCACCGGCTGGCCGCAGGCGTGGCTGGGGCTGGTCTTCACCTGGGGCGCGCCGGTCGGCTGGGTGGAAGTGGCCGGGTTCGACCGGCTGGGCGGGCTGGCCTTGCTTTACGCGGGCTGCTGGGCGTGGTGCATGGGCTACGACACGATCTACGCCTGCCAGGACCGCGAGGATGACGCGCTCGTGGGCGTGGGATCGAGCGCGCTGTCGCTGGGCCGGCACGTAAAGGCGGGCGTGGGCGCGCTCTATGCCATGGCGGTGGCCTGCTGGGGCGGCGCGGTGTGGCTGGTGCGGCCCGATCCCGTGGCGCTGCTGGCCCTGCTGCCGGTGGCGGCGCATCTCGCCTGGCAGGCCGGGACGCTGCGGCCGGATGATGGCGACAGCGCCCTGGCGCGGTTCCGGTCGAACCGCTTTGCCGGCCTGCTCATGGCGGCGGCTTGCCTGGTGGTGGGCGCGGCCGGTCAGGTGTAGCTGACCACTTCGAATTCGATGCCGTCCCAATCGAAGAAGTAGAATCGCCGGCCGGGTTCGTAATCCGCGTGGTTGAACGGCACGAGTCCGGCCTCGATGACGGTGCGCTCCGCCGCGTCCAGATCGTCCACCAGCAGGCCCACATGGTTGAGCGGCAGGCTCTTGGCGAAGCGCATCGGCCGCTTCTCGTCGGGCGTCCACAGCGCGAGATAGTCGGTATCGGCACTGCCGACGTGGATGGTCCAGCCGCCCAGTTGCGAAGGGCCGCGCCAGCGTTCCTCCCACCCGCACAGCCGAGACAGGAACGATGCCATGCGTTCGGGATCGCTGACGGTGATGTTGACGTGTTCAAGGCGGGCGGGCTGCATCGTTCTGTGTCCTTTCGGGGATGGTTGCGAATCGATGCTCGTGACGATGCAATCTAAAGCTGACTTGAGGTCAAGCTGTGATTACGATGGCTGCATGAACCGCAACGACCTGATCCCGATAGGCGCGCTGGCGCGGCGTACCGGCCTCGCCGTGTCCGCCATCCGCTATTACGAGCAGCGCGGACTGATCGAGTCGGTGCGCAGCAGCGGCAACCAGCGGCGCTTCCTGCGGTCGGACATCCGGCGGCTCAGCTTCATCCTGATCGCGCAGAAGCTGGGGCTCGGACTGGCCGAGATCGAGCGCGAACTGGCCGCGCTGCCGCAGGGGCGCACGCCCAATGCGCGCGACTGGGCGCGGATCAGCCGTTCGCTGCGGGGCGAGATCGACCGCCGCATCGCCACGCTGGAGCGCACGCGCGAAAAGCTGGACGCCTGCATCGGCTGCGGCTGCCTCAGCCTGGCGCGCTGCCGCCTCTACAACCCGGATGACCGCGCCGGGGTGGAAGGCGCCGGCCCGCGCTATGTGCTGGATGCCGGCTGATGGCTGGCCCTGGGGCGGGGGAGCGGCCGCTTAAATCCCCCACACCCGCTCGTCCTTCGACAGACTCAGGACGAGCGCAGTTGCGCAGGTTCAAAGTTCGCTACGGCGTCGCGCGCGGGATAATCGTTGCGGCGGGAATAGGAGGGCTAGCTGCCATCTTTCCTGAAAGGGCGCTTGCGCTTAGTCTTCTGCGCGAGCGGCCAAGGTTGTCGCACCTCGAACCTACTCAATTCCCTTGCTGCATCTTCATCACCGCCCCTGGCCGCTTGCCGTAGCCAGCGGCGGTATCCGGCAAGGTCGCCAAGGTAGAACAGGGTGAGCGCAAGGTTTTGCGCCGCATTGACTTCGCCTTTTCGGAAAGCTCGATACATCAAGCCGGCGGGGTCATTGGCGTTGCAAAACCTGCCAAACTCTCCTCGGGTACCACTGTCCGTTTGCAGGGCGGCTAGCATCAACATTGCTGGCCCATATTGCCGGTGAGCAAGTGTTCGCAAAATCGGTATCCCAAAGCCATTTGCTTTGCCGGCCAGAATCGCTTCGGCTCGGCTGAATAAACGGTCGAGCTTTTCGGTCATGGCCTGAAAATAGTCTTACATCGAATGTTCGCAACCGCGTCGTATACGGGCAGGCTGGTTTCTGGAAAATGCCGGATAACTGTCGCTCCGACCATGCCCGAATTTGTCCACGCCGCTACGCCGTCGCCAGGAGTTCCTCGGCGGCGCCAAGGTCCACGCTGACCAGCCGCGAGACGCCTTTTTCCACCATGGTCACGCCGAACAGGCGGTGCATCCGGCTCATCGTGACCGCGTTGTGGGTGACGATAAGGTAGCGGGTCTGGGTTTCGCCGACCATCGCGTCGAGCATGTCGCAGAAGCGTTCGACGTTGGCGTCGTCGAGCGGGGCGTCCACTTCGTCCAGCACGCAGATCGGTGCGGGGTTGGTGAGGAACAGCGCGAAGATCAGCGCCACGGCGGTCAGCGTCTGTTCGCCGCCCGACAGCAGCGTCAGCGATTGCAGGCGCTTGCCCGGCGGCTGGGCGAAGATTTCGAGGCCGGCTTCCAGCGGATCGTCGGATTCGA
>NZ_DDFB01000048.1:0-16862 GCF_002336885.1 Novosphingobium sp. UBA1939
ACGGCAGGATCAGCGGGCAATTGTCGGCGATGGCGAAGTTTTCGGTGTTGATGTCGACACCCTGGCCTTCGAGCTTTTCGATCTCGGCCTTCAGCGCCCACGGATCGAGCACCACGCCATTGCCGANNGTATGGCCCGCGTTATGCCCGCCCTGGAAGCGCACGACGGCATCCGCCCGGCTGGCCAGCCAATCGACGATCTTGCCCTTGCCCTCATCGCCCCACTGGGCGCCAATCACGGTTACGTTGGCCAAAACGATGCCTTTCCTGTCGCGGACTCGGTGTCTTGAAATTGTCTTGGGGAGTTCCCGCGGCGCACTAGGGGACACCGGGTGCAAGGGCAAGAGCGCACTGCCGGGAAAGACGCATGACGCACAATCGGCGTGTCGATGCCGCCCCCGTCACACCGCGTACCGCACACGGCGCATGTCACACCTCGTAACCACTTCAGGCTGGCGATACGGCCGGCGCGCGATAGCATCGTCCGGTCTGCAATCGCGAAGTGCTGTCTCATGCGAAACATCTTCCTTGGCACGATCATCGGCACGACCCTGGTGCTGACCGCCGCCGCGCAGGCCAGCCCCGGCGATCGCCTGCGCGCGATGATGGCCGGACGCCAGAACGGCGGACAGGGCGATCAGGCCTGGCGCACCCTGCCGGCGGCCGACCGGACGATCCGCTATGGCGACGATGCCGCGCAGACGATCGCGTTCTGGCCGGCGCGCGAGGCGGCAGGCCCGGCGCCGCTGGTCCTGTTCGTCCACGGCGGCGGCTGGGCACACGGCAGCAAGGAGAACGCGACCGGCAAGGCCAAGGTCGAGCACTTCCCCGCGCTGGGCTATGCCTTCGCTTCGATCGATTACCGGCTGGTGCCGCAGGCGACGGTGGAACAACAGGCGAGCGACGTCGCTGCCGCGCTGGCGGCGCTGCTGGCGCAAGCCGATGCGCTGGGGATCGACCGGCACCGCGTGGTGCTGATGGGCCACAGCGCCGGGGCGCACCTTGTGGCGCTGGTCGGCACCGACGAACGCTATCTGCGGGAGGCCGGCCTTTCGTTCGCGGATGTGGCGGGCGTGATCCCCGTCGACGGCGCGGCCTATGACGTGCCGCAGCAGATCGCCTCGGTCGGGCAGTATCAGCGCCGCATCTATGACGCGCCGTTCGGATCGGACCCCGCCCGCCAGCGCGCGCTATCCCCCGCCTTGCAGGCCGCCGCGCCGAACGCGCCGCGCTTCCTGCTGCTCCATGTCCAGCGGCCGGACGGCGTGGCGCAGGCGGAGGAGCTGGCCAAGGCGCTGCGCGCCGGCGGTACCAGCGTAGAAACCGGCAGCTTCCCCGGCACGGGGTTGCAGGGCCATGTCGAAATCAACGCGAAACTGGGCGATCCGGATTATCCCGCGACAGTGCTGACCGACCGCTGGCTGAAGGCGACGTTCGGGAAGTAACGCCCAGGGTCAGGACCCTAGGCAACGTGGCGTGGGAATGCCCACCCCCAACCCCTCCCGNNCGGGAGGGGAGCGAGACTTGCGCCGTCGTTCGCGAACAGGATAGTCGACAAGAAGAAAACCCCGGCGCGGCATCCCGCACCGGCGTTTCCCGCGCGACCCCGAAGGGCGGTTCAGCCCTGCCTGATCTGGTGCACCGTATGCGGCGCACCATAGGCGGCCGCGCCGAAGGTTTCGGCGATCAGCTTGTTGGTATCGAAATAGACCTGCCAGTAATGGTTGGTGTGGCAGTAAGGGCGCACGCACAGCACCGTGCCGCGCTCGTTGAAATCCAGGATCTCAACGTCCGGCGCGGGATCGGTCAGCACGTTCGGAACGCCGGCCAGCGCCGCCTTGAGCCGGCCGATCGCATCCACCGGGTCCACGCCGAACGCCAGTTGCGCGGTGCGATCGACGCGGCGGTATCCGTTGCTGCTGAAGTTCTTGATGACGTCGGCCGAGACTTTCGCGTTGCCCACCACCGACATCACGTTGTCGGGCGTGTTGATGATCGTGTTGAACATCCCGATCTCGATCACCGTACCTTCGACGCCGCCGGCCACGACATAATCGCCCAGCTTGTAGGGCCGGAAGATAATGATAAAGGCGCCGGCCGCGAAATTGCCGAGCAAGCCCGACCAGGCTGCGCCGATGGCGAGGCCGACGCCGGCGAGCAGCGCGGCGAAGCTGGTGGTCTGCAACCCGAAATAGCCGAGGATCGCCACGACCAGCAGGATGTTGAGCACCACCGCCAGCATGTTGGCGATGTAGCGCTGGAGCGTCGCGTCGAAGTTCCGCTTGGTCAGCAGCGCGGACAGGGCGTGGATCGCGAAGCCGATCAGCCAGCGGCCCACCATATAGAGAACGAAGGCCGCGCCGATCTTGATCGCGCCCGCGGTAAGAAGCGGTGCCGCACTGGCCCAGAGCGCCGAGAGATCCATCATGTCTTCTCCAAGGAAGCAAGCGGCCTTCGCACGAAGGCCTTGCTCCCAGGATAGACCGGCGGCGGCGGGCCGATAAAACGGAACTCTCTCCATTTTATCGGCAAAGCTGGCGGGAAACGGCCGATTCTCGTCCGAAAATGATCCATTTCTGCCGCGGTTCGGCGGGGATGGCCGCGTTCACGCGCGGCGGACATCCAGCACGATGGTGGAAGGGTTGTCCTGCCAGCGAGAGCCCGGCGTGGGATGGTCCAGATTCCAGCGCCGCGCATAGAGACGGCGGGGGGAAAGCCCGGTGCCATGCGCCGGCGCGCGCCAGAACAGCCCGCCGAGCAGCGGCCGCAAGCCTTCCGCGCGCATGTCGGCGCGCGTGATCGCCTGCACCGGCTCGATCAGCCCACGCTCGACGATCAGTTCGATACGCACCGCCCAGCGCGGCATGTGCACCGCCGCTATCCATTTCTCGTCGGCATCGCGCGGCAGCGGGCCGCTGCGACCGGAGCCGTCGCGATAACGACGCCAGCCATCGGGAAAGACGACGAATTCGGCGCGGGCGAGATCGGTCATGACTTCCCCGCCATCGCGGATACGGCCGGGAATGCACGCTTCGCGCACGATCAGGCGATCGCCCGGCGCACAGCGCGAAAGGGGGCCGTCAGCGGGAGCGCGCCAGCGGGTCTGCCATCCAGCGAGAAGCGCGCGCGCCACCGCCGGGCCGGCGATAACGGGCACTTCCGCGCCGGCGGTCAGAGTGCCTCCGGGCCGTCCTTGCCCAGCACATGCGTGCAGCCGAGCGCGGTGGCGCTGTCGGTCTCGCTGAGTGCGGCGGCAGTGCGCCAGCCGATCGCGCGCAGCCGCGCGGCGGCATCGCGATCATGCCCCAGCGGCAGGAACACCATGTCCTCGCGCCGTTCCGACGCGGCGAGCAGGCCGACCAGCGCATCCGGGTAGAGCGAGAAGCCGGTCGCGGCCTCGCCCTCACCCCCGTTGGCGCTGGCAATGCGGTAGGTGCCGCCCCGCCCCAGCACGCCGCGCACGCCTTCGGCATAGAGCGTGAAGCCGAACCAGGTCTGGTATTCGAAGCCATGGCGTTCGGCCGGATCGAGCGTGAGCCGGGCCGTTCCGCCCAGACGCGCCGCGATCTGGCGCAGCGCCGCGATGCGGCCGGCCAGCACGCCACCCGCATCGATCGCGGCCAGCTTCTCGATAGCCGCATCGAAATCGCCGGTTGCGTAAAGCAGCGGAACATAGGCCTCGCCGCCGGCATCGATCAGCCCGCCGGCATCCTTGGTATCCAGTTCGCGCCGCACCGCCTCGATCTGTCCGGGGGCAAGCGGCATGGCCTTCTCGGCCAGCGTATCGACAAGATCGGGCAGCGTGAAATCGACGCTGATGTTGCGCCCGCCGGCGGCCGCGAGCGCCTCGATCGCCAGCGCGACGATCTCGCTTGCGGCGGCGACATTGTCCGCGCCGATCAGTTCGGCGCCGCACTGGAAGCGCTCGCGCGCCGGGTCCAGCCCGTCGCCCTTGATGGTCAGCACCTGCCCGGCATAGCACAGGCGCAGCGGGCGCGGCGCAGCGGCCAGGCGGGTTTCGGCGATCCGGCCGATCTGCGGGGTGAAATCGCTGCGCAGCGCCATCATCCGCAGCGACGAGGGATCGACGAAACGGAACATCCGGCGCGACTGGATGCCCGCCATGCGCGCGGCCAGACTGCGCTCGAACTCGATCATCGGCGGCAGCACGCGATCATAGCCGTGGCCGTGCATCACGTCCTGAACGGCACGCATCACACGGGTCGCCGTCGCCGCTTCGCGCGGCAGCCGGTCCTCAAGCCCTTCGGGCAGCAGATCGGGGTCGCTGGTATCCATGGCGCGAGCCTTTAGGGGGTATTGGCGGTTATGTCGAACGCCAGCGCACGCCCTTCGGCAAGCTCAGGGCGAGCGGGGTTGGGAAATGAGGCCCAAAACCGCTCATGCCGAGCTTGTCGAAGCATGCGCGCCGACGCTCAGGTCAGAACTTCAGCGCCTTGACGATGCGCACGCCCTGAACCTGACGGGCTTCGGCCAGCACTTCCTCGCTGACCGGGCTGTCGACCGACAGCAGCAGCACCGCTTCGCCACCAGCCTCGCGGCGGCCAAGGTGGAACGTGCCGATGTTGATGCCGGTCTTGCCCAGCAGCGTGCCGATCGAGCCGATGAAGCCCGGGGCGTCGGTGTTGACGATGTAGAGCATGTCGCCATCGAGATCGGCTTCGATGCCGATGCCGAAGATCTCGACCAGGCGGGCCTGGCCGTTGCCGAACAGCGTGCCCGCGACCGAGCGTTCACCCTGGCTGGTGCCGACGGTGACGCGCACCAGCGTGCGGTATTCGCCTTCGCGGTCATGACGCACTTCGCGCACGTCCAGCCCGCGTTCCTTGGCCAGGAACGGCGCGTTGACCATGTTCACCGACTGCGAATACTGTTTCATCAGCCCGGCCAGCACCGCGCCGGTGATCGGCTTGGGGTTGAGCTGCGCCGCTGCGCCTTCGACCTCGATCGCGATCTTGGTCAGGTTGTCGTGCGCAAGCTGGCCGACGAGCGAGCCGAGCTTCTCCGCCAGCGCCATGTAGGGCCGCAGCTTCGGCGCTTCTTCGGCCGAAAGCGAGGGCATGTTGAGCGCGTTGGTGACGCCGCCGGTGACGAGGTAATCCGCCATCTGTTCCGCCACCTGCAGCGCGACGTTGACCTGCGCTTCGGTGGTGGAGGCACCGAGGTGCGGGGTGCAGATGAAGTTCGGCGTGCCGAACAGCGGCGATTCCTTGGCCGGCTCGGTCACGAACACGTCCAGCGCCGCACCGGCGACATGGCCCGAATCGAGCAGGTCCTTGAGCGCCGCCTCATCGACCAGCCCGCCACGCGCGCAGTTGATGATGCGCACGCCCTTCTTGGTCTTGGCGAGGTTTTCCGCCGACAGGATGTTGCGCGTCTCGCTGGTCAGCGGCGTGTGCAGCGTGATGAAGTCCGCCTTGGCCAGCAGCGTGTCGAGATCGGCCTTCTCCACGCCCATTTCCACCGCGCGTTCGGGCGTGAGGAACGGATCGTAGGCGACGACCTTCATCTTCAGGCCCAGCGCGCGGCTGGCGACGATCGAGCCGATGTTGCCGGCACCGATCAGGCCGAGCGTCTTGCCCGTCACTTCCACGCCCATGAAGCCGTTCTTCGGCCACAGGCCCGCCTGCGTCTGGGCATTGGCTTCGGGAAGCTGGCGCGCCAGCGCGAACATCAGCGCGATGGCGTGTTCGGCGGTGGTGATCGAGTTGCCGAACGGNNNNCCGGCGCGGCCGACGACCTTCAGATTGGTCGCGGCGTCGAGGATTTCCTTGGTCACCTTGGTCGACGAGCGGATGGCGAGGCCATCGTACTGGCCGATGATCGCGATCAGTTCCTCGGGCTTCAGGCCGGTGATCTCATCCACCTCGCAGCCGCGTTCGCGGAAGATCGCGGCGGCGTTGGGGTCCATCTTGTCGGAAATGAGGACTTTGGGCTTGGTCATGACATTTGTCTCCAGACGTCATCCCGGCGAAAGCCGGGATCGCAGGCGGCTAAACGGAACCGCGTGTTCCGCAATCCGGCCGGGGATCCTGACGTTCGTCAGGATGACGGAATTTCGTGATTCAGGCGGCCTTCAGCGTTTCCCAGGCCCAGTCGAGCCAGGGACCGAGCGCTTCGATGTCGGCGGTGTCGACGGTCGCGCCGCACCAGATGCGCAAGCCCGGAGGCGCATCGCGGTAGCCCGCGATGTCATAGGCCGCGCCTTCCTTTTCGAGCAGGCCGGCGAACGCCTTGATGAAGTCCGCGTCCGCGCCTTCGACCGAGAGGCAGACCGAGGTCTTCGAGCGAATGCCGCGATCGACCGCAAGGTGCGACAGCCATGCGCGTTCGGCGACGATCTTGTCGAGCGCCTCGGCATTGGCGGTGCAGCGCGCCTTGAGCCCTTCGAGCCCGCCGAGCCCCTTGGCCCATTCCAGCGCGAAGATCGCGTCTTCCACCGCCAGCATCGAGGGGGTGTTGATGGTTTCGCCCTTGAACACGCCTTCGGCAAGCTTGCCCTTGGAGATCAGGCGGAACACCTTGGGCAGCGGCCATTCCGGCGTATAGCTTTCCAGCCGTTCGACCGCGCGCGGACCAAGGATCAGCACGCCGTGCGCGCCTTCGCCGCCCAGCACCTTCTGCCACGAGAAGGTGGCGACATCGATCTTGTCCCACGGCAGGTCATAGGCGAACACCGCGCTGGTGGCGTCGGCGAAGCACAGGCCCTGGCGATCGGCGGCGATCCATTCGCCATCGGGCACGCGCACGCCGGAGGTGGTGCCGTTCCAGGTGAACAGGACGTCGTCCGACCAGTCCACCTTGTCGAGATCGGGAAGCTGGCCGTAATCGGCGCGCATCACGGTCGGTTCGAGCTTGAGCTGCTTGACCGCATCGGTGACCCAACCTTCACCGAAGCTTTCCCAGGCAAGCGTCGTCACGCCGCGCGCGCCGAGCATCGTCCACATCGCCATTTCGAAAGCGCCGGTGTCCGAACCGGGCACGATGCCGATGCGATGCGTGTCGGGCAGGCCCAACACTTCGCGCATCAGGTCGATGCAGTACTGCAGGCGCGTCTTGCCGATCTTGGCGCGGTGCGAGCGCCCCAGCGATTCGGTTGCCAGCTTGTCGAGGGAATAGCCCGGCGGCTTGGCGCAGGGACCGGAAGAAAAGAACGGACGCGCAGGCTTGCGCGCCGGAATAGTCGTAGTCATGTCTGACTCTCCTTGCAGAGAGCTCGCGCGGCGTTGGGACCGCGTGGCCCGGAGCCGCACCTAACGGCGCGGGGCGGATTGTCAACCGGAACCGGCGCGCCGCAAAATTATCGTGCGGAAATACGGCACCGGTAGGCGGAGACCGGAAAGCGCTGGCCACACCTTTCCCCCAGATGAACAACCGTTGTTTTGCAGACAGTTACCAGAAAAATAACCATTCCCGGTTATAAGCTGCCCCATGAAGATTCGCGGCCTTTCCCTGATCGTGGCGGCCTGCCTTTCCTCGGCGCTGGCCGGCTGTATCAGCGCGCCCGAACCGCAGCACCGCGAACCCGCGCGCAGCGCGCTGGGCACGTTTTCGCCCGTCCCCGCCGCGCAGGCCTGCCTGGCGCGGCTCGGGCAATCCGACGCCGGCTTCACGCCCTTGCCCGATCAGTATTACGGCGCGGGTTGCTCCACGCTCAACGCGGTGCGCCTGACCTGGCTGGAAAGCGACGACCGGCGGCTGCAGCTGTCCAATCTCGGCCCGGTCAGTTGCCCGCTCGCCACCACGCTTTCGGGCTGGGCGCGCTTTGGCGTGGACCGCGCTGCCCGGCAGATCCTGGGCAGCCCGCTGCTGCGCATAGAGACGATGGGGACTTATTCCTGCCGCACCGTGGCGGGCACCGCGCGCCTTTCGGGCCACGCCACCGCCAACGCGATCGACATCGCCGCCTTCCTGCTGGCCGATGGCCGGCGCGTGAGCGTGCTCAACAACTGGTCAGGCGGGACGCCGGCAGAGCGCGAATTCCTGCGCGTTATCCACGCCAGCGCCTGCAAGCGCTTCGGCACGGTGCTCAGCCCGGACTACAACGCCGCGCACCGCAATCACTTCCATCTGGAAATCGGAGCCAGCCGTCCATTCTGTCGCTGATCCCGGAGGGATAGCCTGGACCGCTTCGCGCGGCCCGGACAATCAGCCCTTAGCGTCCTGGACACTATTCCCCGCCAGCGTATCCGACCCGTCGGGATAGATGAAGCCGAAAGCCGGCGCTTCGCGCAGGCCCAGCGAATGTGTGGGCGCGTACCACACGCGCACCTTGCTCCAGTCGCCCGCTTCGGAAACATCGACCGCCAGCGCCTCGCGCTCGACCATACCGGGGCGCGACCAGTTGGCGTGGTTGAGCAGCACGCGGCGGCTGTCTAGCACCTTGCTCACCACGGCGACATGACCCATCGGCATGGCGCCGGTGGCGCGGAAGGCCAGCACCGCACCCGCGCGCGGGCGGTGGCCACGGGCATACGTGCCGGCCGCCTGATCCCACCACGTCCGCGCATTGCCGAACAGTTGCACGTCGGACACCGAGCGCGCGTAAGTCACGCATTGCAGGCGAGCCTGGGCCGGGACAGCGGTGGCGATGAGAGCCAGCAGAGCGAGGATCGAAGCGTAGGCGGTGCGAAGCATGGCAGCTTCATAGCCAATTTCCGCAGCGCACAAACCTCTGGCCGCAACGAGTCGTCGTGCGGCAGACACCTCCCACCCGGGGATGGTAACTGTGACTTAACGCACTGTGGAAAACCTGGTTCCCGGAGGGCCAGGATCGCCCTCGCCGCGATCACGCGGCGGCGATATGAAGCCCGTCCGCCTCGATCCGCAGGCGTACCGCTTCCGCCGCGTGGCGCGCGCCCAGCTTGCCCATCATCTTCATGCGGTGAATTTCGACCGTGCGCGGACTGATATCGAGTTCGCGCGCGATGGCCTTGTTGCTGCATCCATCGGCCAGGCGATCGAGCACCTCGCGCTCGCGCAGGGAAAGGCGCGCGATGCGCTGCCGGGCATCCGCCGCGCGGGCGCGGTGCGCCCGGTGGTTGTCCGCCTCGCGCGCGGCGCGCTCGATCGCTTCGTTGAGCGGCGCGATCTCGTGCGGCAGGACCAGATAGTCAAGCGCCCCGGCCTTGATGGCGCGGACCACCGATTCCGTCTGCGGACGCTCCGCCACCGCGATGACCGGCAGCCAGTGGCCGAACCGGTTCATCAGGCCGAGCAGAGACGGGATGCCTTCCCCCACCGGTTCATCATGCGCGATGACCAGCCCGCCGGACGGCGCGTGAGACAGGAGCTCATCCGCACTGGCGTAGATTTCGGCGTGATGCCCCGCGGCGAATGCGAGGCGGGCAAGCCGGGCACGGCGGGCGGAGTCACTATCGAGGACATGGAGTGTGATGCGTTCAGCCATGACGGCATCACATCATCGAACAGGCCGATTGCGCCAGTCAGACCAGCCTCAAAGCGGAAGTTTAAGCGGCGCCGAAAGATAGTTAATATCTAATTTCACTAAGTAAATCGACATCCGAACCGGATTGAATTACGTTATATTCATCCAAATTCGAGAAAATATTGCGCCCTAATATCTAAATAAACCGCGGAAGCAAGCAGCAAATCCAAGCAGCTGGAAAATAAGGCGTTCGTAGCTATACTTGGTTAAACTACTTATTCTATTTCGGCAGGAACCGCAGGCGGATCGAACGAGTAATCCGGCAGCGAATGGAACGCCTGCCGCAGCGCCTCGCTCCAGCTCGACGAAATCTGCTTGAAATAGGGATCGTCCTTGGTGATCCGGCGCTGGTGCAGCGGCTCGAACCGGTCACGCTCGATCACCATCAGATCGAAGGGCAGCCCCACCGAAAGGTTCGCCGCCAGCGTGGAATCGAACGAGACCATCAGCAGCTTCACCGCGTCCTCGAACGTCATCGTCGGCTCATAGCCGCGCAGCAGGATCGGGCGGCCATACTTGGTCTCGCCGATCTGGAAGAACGGCGTGTCGAACGATGCCTCGATGAAGTTGCCTTCGGGATAGACCATGAACAGGCGCGGTTCCATGCCCCGGATCTGGCCGGCGATGATGATCGATGCGGTGAAGCGCGGCCCTTCCCCCGACGGCCCGCCGTCATCCTGCCGCCGTTCGATCACATCGCGCAGCAGGTTGCCCACGATCGTCGCCACCTGGAACATCGTCGGCGCTTCCAGCAACGAGGGGCGGCGTTCGCCCGGCGCCTTGTTCCGTTCCTCCAGCTGGCTGACCACCGCCTGCGTGGTGGCAAGGTTGCCCGCCGTCATCATCGTGATGATCCGTTCGCCGGGCACATGCCAGCTGAACATCTTGCGGAATACGGAGATGTTATCGACCCCGGAATTGGTGCGGGTGTCGCTCATCATCACGAGGCCCCTGTCGAGCACCATCCCCACGCAATAGGTCATCGTTCCCCCGTGTACGCCAAAAGGGAGCCAGCCGCCCCCGTCCCCCGGTATTACCCGTCTATCGGGTTATCGCACAGCGGGGGCAATCGCCGTCAACGTCCGCTGCGGATGAATCCTAGATTATTGTTCCACACGCTGCTGTTCCACGGCAAGCTTGACGTGCATGGTTTCGTCAAGATCGCCATAGCGGATGCCGGTGATGGGGGCGGCATCGCGATAGTCGGCGCCCGTCGCCACGCGGACGTAGCGCACGTCGGGACAGATGCGGTTCGAGATATCGAAGCCGACCCAGCCGAGATTGGCGACGAAGGCCTCGGCCCAGGCATGGCCGGCATCCTGATCCACCCGGTCGTCCATCAGCAGATAGCCGCTGACATAGCGCGCCGGTATGCCCAGCGCCCGCGCCGCCGCAATGAACACGTGGGCATGGTCCTGGCAGACGCCATGGCCCGCCGTCAGCACGGCTTCGGCCGGCGTCGCCGCGTCGGTGTGCCCCGTAGCGTAAGCGACCCGTTCGGCCACCAGCGCGGATAGATCGTGCAGCACCGCCAGCCGGTCATCGCCCAGACGCGTGCCCTGACTCTGACTCTGACTCTGGCTTTGCCCCTGCGACTGGCCCTGAGTCTGAGTCTGAGCCTGCCCCAGCGCCGCCAGCAGCGCGCGCACACGCGGACCGGCGCGCGTCAGTTCTGTCGGTTCCGCGAAATGCCACAGCGGCAGATGGCCGGAATGCTTGCCGACGATGCCGGCATTGTCGGCGGTATCGACCACGCCCCGGCAGCGGATGGTCACATCGGTGGCGCCGGGCGTGAAGGCTATCAGCGAAACGTGATTGCAGTTGTGATCGTCGTATTCGGCTTCCAGCACCGCACCCGCCAGTTCCATGTCCCAGGACTGGATCGTCTGGCCCGAAGTGGCCTTGGGCGTCAGCCGCAGGCGCTGGAGGCCATGCGCGGCCGGTTCCGAAAAGCGGTAATGCGTGGTGTGATCGATGGCGATGCGCACCGGCGATCCTTCTCTATTCGACGAAACGGTAGTCGCGCTGAATCTGGAGCGCGAGCTGGGTGTTGTGGGCGATGAACCGGCCGATGAATTCATGGAGGCCCTGATCGAAGATCGCATCGACCGTCAGCGCATGCAGTTCGCTGTCGGCGTTGCGCAGGATGTGGTGGCTTTCCATTTCCTCGCCATATTCGCGGGCAAGGCTGGCGAGGTTCGACCGCAGCTTGGAATAGCAGAACGCCAGGCTGCGCGGGAAACGCCCGTCGAGCAGCATGAATTCCGCGATACCGCGCGGGTCCATCCGCCCGGCATTGAGCCAGCGATAGGCGCGCTCCCCCGCGACCGAGCGCAGCACGTTTTCCCACTGCACGTTGTCCAGGCTGGAGCCCACATACGACACGGCCGGCAGCAGGACGTAATACTTCACGTCCAGAATGCGCGCGGTGTTGTCCGCCCGTTCGATGAAACTGCCGATCCGCGCGAAATTGTAGATCTCGTTGCGCAGCATGGTGCCTTCCATCGCCCCGCGCACCTGCGTCGATTGGCGGCGGATGCAATCGAGCACGTCGCCCAGCCGCGTTTCGGTAACCGGACGGGCGAGCAGCTCCTTCACCTTCATCCAGCTTTCGTTGACGGCTTCCCACACCTCGCGCGTGATGCCGGTGCGGACCATGCGCGCGTTGGTGCGGGCCAGTTCGCACATCAGCAGGACGTTGCCGGGATTCTCCTTGTCGCGCAGGACGAAATTGAAGACGTGCGGGCCGGTATATTCCGTGCCGAACTTGGCTTCGAACAACTCCTGCAGGCCCAGCGTGACGATGACCGAGCGCCATTCGTCGCTGGCATCCTTGGCATCGCGCGTCAGCGCCATGCGGAATCCCGCCTCGACCAGGCGCACGGTGTTCTCCGCGCGCTCCAGGTAGCGGAAGAGCCAGAAAATACCGTTTGCCGATCTGCCTAGCATTCCGTCTCCATGACCGTCCGATCCGTCGCCCCCGACCCGAGAGCAGCGTCAATCATCCAGAACCCAGCTGTCCTTGGTGCCGCCCCCCTGCGACGAATTCACCACCAGCGACCCCTTCTTCAGCGCAACGCGGGTGAGCCCGCCCGGCGTGATGTCCACCCCGTTGGGCGAAACCAGCACGAAGGGCCGCAAGTCCACGTGGCGCGGCGCGAGACCGGCCTTGGCAAGAATGGGCACGGTCGACAGCGAAAGCGTGGGCTGGGCGATATAGTTGTCCGGCCGTGCGCGCAGCTTGGCCTCGAACGCGGCGATTTCCTTCCGCGAGGAGGTCGGCCCGATCAACATGCCATAGCCGCCCGAGCCGTGGACTTCCTTCACCACCAGTTCGGCCAGATGCTCCAGCACATAGGCCAGCGCCTCCGGCTCCGAACAGCGCCAGGTGGGCACGTTCTGGAGGATCGGCTTCTCGCCGGTGTAGAACTCCACGATCTCGGGCATGAAGCTGTAGATCGCCTTGTCGTCGGCGATGCCGGTACCCGGCGCGTTGGCGATGGTGATGCCGCCGGCGCGATAGACGTCCATGATGCCCGAAACGCCCAGCACGCTGTCCGGGTTGAACGTCAGCGGATCAAGATATTCGTCGTCGACACGGCGGTAGAGCACGTCGATCGGCTTCCACCCGCGCGTGGTGCGCATGGCGATGCGGCCGTTCTCCACGCGCAGGTCGCTGCCTTCGACCAGTTCCGCGCCCATCTGGTCGGCCAGGAAGGCGTGTTCGAAATAGGCGCTGTTGTAGATGCCCGGCGTCAGCACCGCGACCACCGGCTTGCGCCCGCCCGACGCATCGAAGGCCGGTGGCGCGCAGGCGGCAAGACTGCGGGCCAGGCGGCGTGGGTAGTCCGAAACTTCCCGCACACGCACGCGGGTGAACAGTTCCGGGAACATCGCCATCATCGTTTCGCGGTTCTCCAGCATGTAGGAGACGCCACTGGGGGTGCGGGCATTGTCTTCCAGCACCATGAAATCGTCCTCGCCCGTGCGGACAAGGTCGATGCCGACAATGTGGGTATAGACCCCGCCCGGCGGCGTGAAGCCCGACATTTCCGCAAGGAACGCCGCGTTGCCCTTGAGCAGCCGTTCCGGGAAACGCCCCGACCGCACGATTTCCTGCCGGTGATAGAGGTCGTGCAGGAAGGCGTTGAGCGCCCGGACGCGCTGTTCGATCCCGCGCGCCAGCTTGCGCCACTGGTTCGCGGTGATGATCCGGGGCACCATGTCGAACGGGATCAGCCGTTCCTCGGCATCTTCCGCGCCATAGACGTTGAAGGTGATGCCGGTGCGGCGGAAGAAGGCTTCCGCCTCGCTCTTCTTGCGTCTCAGCAGGTCGGGCGGCTGCTCCTCGTACCACTTGCAATAGCCCGCGTAGGCGGCGCGCACCGAGCCATCGGCGTCAAGCATCTCGTCATAGGACGAGGGCGAGGAGTTTGTCATAAGCACATCCCGTCTGCGCCCATTGCTTGCATATGATTGGGGCTTTGCCAAGCGCTCTCATGTTGCACCTGCGAAATAAATTTGGCGCGAATTGGTGCAATTTGCGACGAAGGTTGGTCCGCAGGCGCCCCGGGGGTTTCCGCTTGCCTTGATGCCGATCCCGCCGCATTCTTAACCGGTCAATTAAAACAGAGTCGGGAGAGTGGCCATGCGCCGGATCCATCACCGCACCTGCCACATCTGCGAGGCGAACTGCGGCATCCTGGTCGAAACGGAAGACCGCGCCGTGCTGTCGATCAAGGGTGATCCGCACAATCCGCTCTCGCGCGGGCATATCTGCCCCAAGGCCACCGCGCTGCAGGATCTTCAGGAAGACCCGGATCGCCTGCGCCGGCCGGTCAAACGCGTGGGCGAAACCTGGCAGGAGATCAGCTGGCAACAGGCCTTCGCCGAAATCGGCCAGCGCACGCGCGCCATCCTGGCCGAAGATCCGGATGCCTCCGCCGTCTATATCGGCAACCCGAACGCGCACAGCTATGGCAACGCGCTCAATGCCGAATACCTGTCCAAAGCGCTGCACACCCGCAACAAGTTCTCGGCCAGCACCGTGGACCAGATGCCGCATCAGGTGGCGAACCTGCGCCTGTTCGGGCACGCCAGCCTGTTCGGCATCCCCGATATCGACCGTACGCAGACGCTGATCATCCTGGGCGGCAATCCGATGGCGTCAAACGGCAGCATCTGGACCGTGCCCGATTTCCGCAACCGCGCGCGCGAACTGCGCCAGCGCGGCGGAACGCTGATCGTGGTCGATCCGCGGCGCACCGAAACCGCGCGCGTGGCGGACCGCCATCTGTTCATCCGGCCGGCAACCGATGCCTTCTTCCTTGTCGCGCTGCTGAAGGCGGTGCTGGCGCGCCGACCGGCAAGGCCGGTTCAGGACTTCATCACGGGGCTGGCAGACGTGGCCGCCGCGCTGGAACGGTTCGATGCCGCCGCCTGCGGCGCGGCCTGCGGTGTCGCGGCGGAGGACATCGACGGGTTGGCCGAACGGATGACGCAAGGGCCGGCAGTGCTCTATGGCCGCATGGGCGTGGCCACGCAGGCCCACGGCACGCTCAACGCCTGGCTGATCGGCCTGATCAACATCGCCGCGGGGCAACTGGACCGCGAAGGCGGCATCGTGTTCCCCCTGCCCGCGCTCGACACGCTGGCCATCCTGCCCCCCGGCTCGATCGGCAAGCATCGCTCGCGCGTTTCGGGCCACCGCTCCGTGCTGGGGGAACTGCCGGCCGCCGCGATGGCGGAAGAGATCGAGACGCCCGGGCAGGGGCGGCTGCGCGCATTGTTCGTGGTCGCTGGCAATCCCGTGCTGTCTACGCCCAACGGCGCCCGGCTGGACAAGGCGCTGAGCGAGCTGGACCTGATGGTGTCGATCGACATGTACCGCAACGCGACCAGCCGGCGCGCGCACTACATCCTGCCCCCCGTCGGCCCGCTCGAACGCGATCACTATGGCCTGTTCCTGCTGCCTATGGCCGTGCGCACCATCGCCGCTTATTCGCCGCCGACGCTCGCGCCCGAAGATGGAACCTTGCAGGACTGGGAAATCCTGCGCGGGCTGGCCGGCGCGATCACGGGCGAGCCGGTGCAGGCACCCACCCCGCGCGAGACGCTCGACGCCTTGCTGCGCTCGGGGCCTTACGCCGTCTCGCTGGCCGATGTGGAAGCGGCCCCATCCGGGCTGGATTTCGGTCCGCCCGCGGAAGGGCGCCTGCCCGAAAGGCTGCGCACACCGCACAAGACCGTGGCCTGCGCCGATCCCGAATGCCTGGAAGCGCTGGCCGCGCTGGAAGTGCCGGAAACGTCCGCCGGGCACGATGGCGCGCTGCTGCTGATCGGACGCAGGCATCTGCGCACCAACAACTCGTGGCTCGCCAACAGCCGCCGCATGACCAAGGGCCCCAACCGCTGCACGCTGATGATCCACCCCGACGACGCAACCGCGCGGGGCATTGCGGATGGCGAGACGGCCACCGTGCGTTCCCGCGCCGGGTCGATCGCCCTGCCGGCGGAAGTGACCGAGGACATCATGCCCGGCACTGTCTCCATCCCGCATGGCTGGGGGCACGGCCTGCCCGGGATCGCCATGCAGACGGCGAAAGCCCACGCCGGCGTCAGCGTGAACGACCTGACCGACGAAACCGCGATCGATCCGCTTTCCGGCAACGCGGCGCTATCGGGCGTGCGCGTGGAAGTGAGCGCGTTCGAGGAGGCAACGGCATAACCCGGAGCCCGCGGCGGCCGCCTGTCAGCCTTCGGTGAGAAGCGCCGCCACCGCGCGGGTCACGTCCGGATGGCCAGCAAAGCCCAGATGCGTGCAGCGCACGGCGATGGCGCGATCGCGTTCGCCGGGCCAGCCGCAGGCCGAGCGCGGCGCCACGATGCCGTCGCGCGGGCTCCACAGCGCCACGGTGGGCACCGGGGGCTTTTCGGCCAGGTCTTCGCCTACCGGCGGGTGATCGACCGTGTGGCCGGTGACCGCCTGATAGGCGCGCCAGGCGTTGTTGGCGCGCCGGTCGCCCGAAAAGGGCGTGCCCATCGTCACCACCATCGCCACGTTTTCGGGCATGATCTTGGCCACTTCGCGCGCGTAGAGCCCGCCCAGGCTCCAGCCGACGAGCGTCAGCGGTTCGCGTTCCTTGCGCGCCATGGCATCGACCCGTTCGCACAAGCGCGCGAAACGGTCCTCGTCCGCGCCAAGGTTCCAGCCCATGCCCCAATCGCTGACGCGGTGCCCGGCGCCTTCCAGCGCACGCGCCAGCCCGCGCATCCGCATGGGGTGCGCGCCGAAGCCCGGCACCAGCATGACCGCGCGCGATGTGCCGCGCGGCAGTTCCAGGCCACCGGCGCGGCGCACCTTGCCCGCTTCGCGCCACAGCTCGGCCGCCGAGCCG
>NZ_DDFB01000087.1:0-24775 GCF_002336885.1 Novosphingobium sp. UBA1939
CAATCGATCCGGAGGATCAGATGGACGTGAAGTTGTTGATCGCGAACCGGGACGTGGCGGCCGCCTCGGGCGCCATGTTCGAGCGCGCAGGGCCGCTGGGCGGGGTGGCGAGCCGCGCTGCGGCGGGGCGTGCGGAAGATGCGATCGCGGCGGCCGAGGCGGCGTCACGGGCCTTTCCCGGCTGGGCCGCGCAAGGGCCGAACGCGCGGCGGCGCCTGCTGCTGGCGGCGGCCGACATCATGGAGGCGCGCGGGGAAGCCTTCACCGCCGCGATGGCTGCTGAAACCGGCGCATCGGCGGGGTGGGCGCACTTCAATGTGCATCTGGCCGCAAGCATGCTGCGCGAGGCGGCGGCATTGACCACGATGGTGCGGGGCGAGACGATTCTCTCCGACCGGCCTGGCTGCCACGCGATGACGGTGCGCCGCCCGGCCGGTGTGGTGCTGGGCATCGCGCCGTGGAACGCGCCGGTGATTCTGGGCGTGCGCGCGGTGGCCGCGCCCCTTGCCTGCGGCAATACCGTGGTGCTCAAGGCATCCGAGCAGTGCCCGGCGACCCACCGGCTGATCGGCGATGTGTTCCGCGATGCGGGCTTCCCGGAAGGCGTGGTCAACGTGGTGACCAATGCCCCGGCCGATGCGGCCGAGGTAGTGGCCGCGCTGGTCCGCCACCGCGCGGTGCGGCGGATCAATTTCACTGGATCGACCAAGGTGGGCCGGATCATCGCGACGCTGGCGGCCGAACAGTTGAAGCCGGTCCTGCTGGAACTGGGCGGCAAGGCGCCGATGATCGTGCTGGACGATGCCGACCTTGATGCAGCGGTGGCTTCGGCCGGTTTCGGCGCGTTCATGAACAGCGGTCAGATCTGCATGTCGACCGAACGGATCATCGTGCATGAGGCCGTGGCCGATGCTTTCATCGCGAGGTTCCGCACCCGTGTGGAGGCCCTGCGCGCCGGCGATCCGCGTCAGGGCGCGGCACCGCTGGGGTCGGTGATCGATACCGGCACGGCGCAGCGCATCCGCCATTTCATCGAGGATGCGGTGGGGAAGGGCGCAACGATGCTGGGCGAGGCGGGCGACGACGCCACGCTGCTTTCCGCCGTGGCGCTGGTCAACGTGACGCCTGACATGCTGATCTATGCCGAGGAATCGTTCGGTCCGGTCACCACGATCCTGCGCGCGAAGGACGATGACGATGCGGTGCGCATCGCCAATGACACCGAATACGGGCTGACATCGTCGGTGTTCGGCCGCGACATCGCGCGCGCGCTGACCGTGGCGGAGCGGATCGAGGCGGGCATGTGCCATATCAACGGCCCGACCGTGCATGACGAGGCGCAGATGCCGTTCGGTGGCACCAAGGCTTCCGGCTATGGCCGTTTCGGCGGCGAGGCGGGCATTGCCGAATTTACCGAACTGCGCTGGATCACCATCGATACCGGCAAGCCGCATCTGCCGATCTGATGCCGGCGCGGCGCGCCTTCTTTTCGATCAGGGTCCCGCCTCTGCCGCTGACACTCGCGTTCCTGTTGCGACATCCCTGAAGCGGCCGTCCATTCCGTATGATGGCCCGTGGCTCAAGATGCGAGGCAGTCCCAGTCAATCAGGGCCGACACATTGCGTTCGACTAAAGTCGAGAGCAGGCGGTCTTCCAAATCTCCCGGTGGGATTGCGAGAACGGCGCCGACCGAAAAATGGAGTGCAATCGGAAGAGAAGCCTTGAATTCCCGGCGGGCTTGATCGAGCGAGTATGCCGGATCACAAACGGCAATCGCTGCCTGGTGCGCCTTGATCATGCCTTCTTCAACCGCGCGTCGGTCTGCAGGCTCCAGAGAACCCGATAGAAAGTAGGCCAGATCAAACATTGGGCTGCCAAGCGAGGCAAACTGCCAGTCGATCAGCCAGGCTCGCGGGCCGCTGGGCAGGTCCTCGAACAGCACGTTATCGACCCGCGGCTCTCCATGGATCAGCGCTTTGCCCACCGGCAAGTTCAGGATGTCTTGCTTAGCCCGCCGCGCGAAATGGTCGATCGCATCGAGACAGCCACTTGCCACGCGATTACCGAAACGATCGCGGAAGGCTGCCGCCGCCGCAAGCTGGACGTCTGCGGAGTGGCTGGCACCCCGCTTGCGATCGAGCAGCCACGCGGCCGAGCCCAGGTCCGGATGATCCCAGTACGCGGTATGGAGCCTGGCGAGTTCGGCACCGACCGCCACAGCTTCGGCCGGGCTGCATCCTTCGACCTGGCTGACAGCCCGGGTTGATTGTGAAAGATCCTGCAACACAAGGTTAAGCGTCCGCCCATCAGCCCCGGCCTTGCTCCAATAGCATCGGGGTGTCGCAAACTGGGTCTGCGCACCAAAGAACGCGTAAGCCGATGCTTCGCGCCGGTAGACATCTTGCGTGGCAGCGATATCGGCGGCGGCGGCGATGTCGGTGGTTATCTTGCAAACGACCGACCGGATCCCCTCTTCGGCATTGGCATTGTAGGTGATCGCGGTGCGCCCGGTGACCGACAGGTTGCCGTGCCCGATCGGCACCGAACGGCTCAGCGAGATCCGCGGAGAGTCGATGCCCGCATGCTGGAATACCGCCTGCAACCATTCGGGAGTCACTTGATCAAGGCTGGAAATCATCGTGGGAGCCGGCAGGTTTTGCGGAACCGAAACGTCACCTTCGCGTCCCCATCGGCCCGCTACGTAGCTTGAGTTCCAGCAATCGGTGAACTTGCCGTCAACCGCCTTGAAGACTTCGATCCCGCACAGCTCGACCCTGTCACCTTTGCGGGTATGCATGTTCCATACCGAGGTGACATACGTATCGTCAGCCAGAAGCACCTCGTGTTCAAAATAGGGCTCCGCTGCTTCGCTCTGCTGCTTCACCCGGGCAATCTGGTCTTCGAGCGAAAGGGCAGTCGTGCTATTGGGATCATGGCGAATGATGGGATCAGAGCAAAGCTCGCGGATAAGGTCAGCGTTGCGGTTATTCCAAACCTCGGTCCAGTAGAGCTCGATCAGTTCACGCGGAGTGCGGCTCGCCATCCTCAACCTCAATCATTGATTTTAATTGCGCGATTAAGAGCAGCCTCTTTGAAATTGTTCAAGGTGCAACGAGCACCCGGCAAGCTC
Source organism: Novosphingobium sp. UBA1939 (assembly GCF_002336885.1). Taxonomy (NCBI): domain Bacteria; kingdom Pseudomonadati; phylum Pseudomonadota; class Alphaproteobacteria; order Sphingomonadales; family Sphingomonadaceae; genus Novosphingobium; species Novosphingobium sp. UBA1939. The sequence goes on from NZ_DDFB01000087.1 coordinate 3,131, forward strand.
GGCTCGATAGCGGGCATCAATCGTAAGCGGGGTTCCGGCGGCGCCTTCCGAGATGTTTTGACCGGTGCTGATGCGGGTGAATGGACGATTCAAGAATTACAACCGCATCGGACACCGTCAGGCGCGTGATTGCGCGCCATTCCATGGCTCCTTCCCGGTCCAGACCACAGGTGGCCGGACGAGTCTGTCAAAAAGCGGGGCGGATCGGGCCATACCAGCGTGCAGATTGGAGACGGACGCCTGAGAGCCGATAGTGGACGCGCACGGCTGTGCGCGCGGTAGGAAGCTAGCGCTCGAAGATGGCCTGAGCTTCTGGAAGGAGATTCCTCATGGTCCAGCTGTCCCGCTCGGGCGGTTACCCGTCCATCCCCGCGTCGTTCTTCGGCATAGTTCTGGGGCTTTCTGGCCTGTCTAACGCTTGGCGTGCGGCTCACGCCGTATGGGGCCTGCCGGTGACTGTCGCGGACGGGATACTTGTCGCGGCGTTCGCCGCGTGGCTGTCGGTGAGTTGCCTGTACGCTCTAAAGTGGGTGTGGGCGCCGGCTTCCGCTGCCCAGGAAGCCGAACATCCGGTGCAGTGCTGCTTTATCGGGCTGGCTGGCGTGAGCACGCTGTTGATCGCACAAGGATTTCTGACGGTGTCGCGGACGTTGGCGGTCGTTCTTTTCACTCTCGGGGCCAGTTTCACGTTGTTGTTTGCACTCTGGCGCACCGGCATCCTCTGGCGCGGCGGGCGCAGCAATGCCGCGACGACGCCGGTGCTCTATCTTCCGATGGTTGCCGGCGGCTTCGTGACCGGGACGGTCGCCGCCGCATTGGGGTGGCGGGAGTGGGGACAGATTGCGTTCGGCGCGGGGTTCTTCACGTGGCTCGCGGTGGAATCCGTCCTGCTTCTGCGCCTTTACACAGCTGAGCCGATGCCGGCTCCGATCCGTCCGACACTCGGAATCCAGCTCGCACCGCCGGCAGTCGGGGCGGTTAGCTATCTCGCGGTCGGTCCAGGCACCCCTGACCTGGTGGCGCACATGTTGATCGGATACGGCATTCTTCAGGCGATGTTGCTCTTGCGCCTGTCACGGTGGATCGCGGAGCAGCCTTTCGGGCCCAGCTACTGGGCTTTCACCTTCGGAGCGACGGCGCTTGCCGGAGCCATGGTCAAGCTGGCGCCAGCCGATTCAGGAGGTGCCATCGCCATTCTCGCTCCTGTCGTCTTCGTTTTGGCCAACATCCTTGTTATCGCCATCGCCATTGGGACGCTGGTCCTGCTGATGCGCGGACGTTTGCTTCCGAGCGCTCAGCCGGCCGCGCAGTCCCCAAGCGTGAATTGACAATCACCTACCCTCGGCAGCGTGGACCCTACCGAAGTGTGGATCCGGCCCGTCGAGCGTCCAATAGTTCGTCCGAGCGCGTCTTGCGAAAGTCCTGCCATCGAGTCCCGGCGCCGGATGCGCCGACAACATGCAGGGAAGGACGATCATGCGTCTCGGACAAAATACTCGGCTGATGCTTTCGGCGGCGGCCGTTCTCTCTGTCTCAAACATGACCTTCGCGCAGACGGCGCCGACACCGGTGCTGCCGATCGTTCGGGGTGATTACCGGCTCGCCACCTATGGAGAGACGATCGACAAGCTGGTTGCCGACTTCATCGAGAAGCACAAGCTTCCGGGCCTGTCGATGGCGATCGTTCAGGCACCCTACATTCCCCGGTCGGCGGGTTATGGGAAGACGAGCCTCGACCTCGATGAGCTCGCATCGACCAAGACGATGTGGAACATCGGACCGGTAACGCAGGCATTCACGGCCGTGGCGGTGATGCAGTTGAAGGAAGCGGGCAAGCTCGACCTTAGCGACCCCATCTCACGACATGTGCCAGGCCTGCCTGCCGCGTGGCAGCGCATCACGATCCTGCAACTCATGCAGCACAGCTCCGGCATTGCTGATTACAGAGCCCGCCTCGACGACGCGAAGCAATATAAGCCGACGGAGCTTCTGGATCTTGTTCGCGCTGAACCGCTCCGTTTCAAGAGCGGCACGCAGGTCGCGTTGAGCGCAACGGATGCGGCGTTGCTCGCGCTCGCGATCGAGCATGCGAGCGGTATGCCCTATCGCGAATTCGTTCGACGTCATCAGATCGACCCGATGCACCTCGATAGTACGATGTTCGCCGATGAGTTCGCGGCTAAGGCGAAGATCGACCGGCCTGCGTCCCATCCGGGCGACAATCAGCATTCGCGCTTCAAGGCCGAGGAACCCTTCATCAACCCGGTCGAACCGGCGACCGGTTACCGCATCGTCGGGGGACAGGCGATGCCCGTGCCGCCGGAGGCGTCGTCCAACCTGTTCGGCTTCGGTGATCTGTGGTCGTCCGCCGAAGACATCAGCAAGTGGGACATTGGCCTCGCCGGCTCGGCTTTGGTCAAGGAGCTGGTCGATCGCGACGTAATATACATGCCGACCAAGCTCGCCAACGGAACCGTCGTTCCGGCGATGCTGGGCTGGGAGTTCACGCATCATCCGGGTTTCATGGAGGTCAAGGGCGATTCCCCGGGCTTCAGTTCCTATCTCAGCCGCTTCACGGCTTCCGATGAACTCGTGTGCGTGACCTTGCTGACCAACAAGGAGGGCGTCGACCTTACTGTCCTCGCCCGTCAGATCGCTCAGGCATACAAGTCCAACCTCGGACCTGGCGTGGATCAGGCGCAGATGGTCGTCCAGGAAAGCAAGTACGGTCCGGCCGAGACGATCTTGCGGATCCGGAACGCGCTCACCGAAGCAAAGGTGCCGGTGTTCGCAACCGTCGACCACGCCGCAAACGCGCAAGGTGTGGATCTCCAGCTTCGTCCGACGACAGTCATCACGTTCGGGAACCCCAAGGTCGGAACAAAGCTCATGGACAAGACCCAGGCGATCGGCCTCGATCTGCCGCTGCGAATGCTCGTCTGGGAGGATGCCCGCGGTCGCACCTGGGTCGGCTATTCAAACCTCGACACACTCGCGGCCCGCTACGGGATCGAAGACTCTGCCACGATCGCGGCGATGTCGATGTTCATGGACGGTGTCGCCCGACGGGCGGCGAACGTCTACGCTTACTGAGGTGGCGGCGATGCTGGAACAATCGCTCGATCGGCGCCGAGCTTTCGCGGTCCTGGGAGGCACAGCTGTGCTTGCGGCACTTCCTGGGGTAAGTCTTGCTCAAGATGCCATGCGGCGACCGGATGCGGTGGCCTCCGGGGCTGGCGCATTGGCGGACCTCGCCCGCAGGCTCGCCGCCGCACCCAGGCGACGCGGTTTCGACAAAGTCCCTTTCATGATCGACCGCGCAGACCTCTGGGATCATGAGGCTTCAGAAATCCTGCTGTCCTTTCGGGGCGACAAGAAGCAGATGTGGGAGGCGTCGGACATTTCTTCGGCTTGGCTGAACCTGATGCGGGAATCTCTGAATGGTCAGGTATTCGCCCACCGGCATCCGGATTTCCTCGCGGTCGCGGCGGTGCACGGGACAGCGCATCTCACGTTGTTCGATCAGAGCATGTGGGATCGGTATGGGCTGGCGGCGAACGCAGGCGGCAAGTTTGCGGCGAACACATTCGTTGCCGAGCGGGAAGGGGTCGCTCCGACCGACGATCGACAAAAGATCGACGGCTTCTACGGCGTCGGCAACAACAGCATCCGGACCCTGCAACGGCGTGGGGCTGTGATGATCGCCTGCCACGACTCGATCCACGCGATCGCCCGCGGAGTGGTGGCGAAATCGGGCGCCGGGGACCCGGACACGGTGGCGGCCGACCTTACAAACAATCTCATCGAGGGCGTGGTTTTGGTCCCCAGCGTTGTCGCCTACATCGTCGAGCTGCAGAATGCCGGATTCACCTATGCGAAGGCTGCGTAAGCGCACCGACGTTCTCACAAACTGACGCTTGGCTTGCGCCGCACCTGTCGCCGGACAGCGGCATGCGTCGTGCAGCGGACGCGAGAGAGCGACATTGCCGGCGGGCTTAAAACGCCGGCCGGAGAGATGCGAAATCCTGAAACTGGACACGTTCTCCCAGTGCAGGGTCGTCCGGTGGAACTGCGGCAAGTCGCCGGCAACGCGTCGATGCGACGCGCGATCAAGTTGTGCCCTAGCCTATCATGCATGATAGGTAGCCCAAGGTGAGGCGGTCTGTGTCCGTATCCTCGATAATGGACCGGGTATCCTCGATGGCGACCTTGAAAAGCCGTTCGATCCGTTCTTCACCACCAGGGCCGCGGGAAACGGAATGGGGCTTCACATCTGCCGTTCCGCAGGCGAAGCGATGGGCAGCCACCCGAACGTCCCCGATCGTCAAAGACATCGACGCGCAGGGACCAGCTTCTCGTCGGACCTGCCGTTTGTCCAACCGCATATGCATGACGGCTGCTGAACCCTGTTGTTGCTCAGCGTCATTGCGTGGCTTCGCTGATCGCAGTTGGACGATCACAACGGCAGAAGGATATGAGAATGCCCCGGAGCGTCGCTCCGGGGCATTCAATCATGAGAGCGCTTGGAACGGCTTGATGCGCTCGACCATCAACGCTCGATGAAGGCGGGGATGTCCGGGTCAGGGACGTGGACACGGACCGTTGGCATACAGCGGGAGCAGCCAGACGGGACCGAGGAAGCCGCTTATGCAGCCGCCCCCAAGATTGAGACCGCCTCGTTGGTCGACCACAGCGCGTTTGCGAACCAGCGGAAGTTGAGGAGGGCGGCCGCGTAGGCGTCACCTTCCGGGATCTTGCTGCCGGCGGTGGCGTCGCGGACGACGGCGACTTCCAATCCGTGCTCGGCGAAGTCACGGAGGTGTGACTCGACACAGAAATTCGCCGCCATGCCTGCAAGGATGACTTGCGTGGCACCCGCCTTGCGTAGCTGGAAGAGCGTGTCGTTGGTCTGCGGGCCGGCAATCTTGTGCGGCGAGCACACGATGGTGCGTCCGTCCTCGATCACATCTTTCAGCACCGGGAGCCAGTCGGCGCCGGAGTCTTTGAAGCCCTCGATGGAAAGCGGGTCTTGCCGCTTAAACATGCCCAGCTTGTGCATGAGGCTTTCGCCAGGAGCATTGAACTGCCACCGATCGTCGTGCGGATAATAGTAGTGAGGCGAGATAATGATCGGGATGTCGGCGTCACGCGCCGCGAGCATCAGTCGACGCAGGTTCGGGACAGTGCCTTGCTCTGCGATGCTCTCGGCAAAAACCCCATAGGCGGCTCCGTTCTCGCCCAAGAAGTCGATTTGCGGATCGGTGATCACGAGCGCGGCCTTGTTCCTGTCGAACACGAAGCTGCTCGGGGGAAGCGCGGGGTCGGACGGATCGGCATAGGCCGGGTTGCTAGGCGTGTAGGACATCGCTTTCCTCGTTCAGGTTTGCTGACGTCGGGATGCGCCTTGTCGCGATGCCCCACCATTCTACCAGGGATGGCGCAACTACATACGATGGTCGGTTTATGCCGCCGATCTGAACCGCCCCGGCTTTTCCGGAAACCACAACAACTGAGTCACGCGACCATATCGAGGTCTCTTTGGCTGCATGGCTGCCATCCGGCGCTCCAGGGCACAGACGCCGCGGACTGTAGTGGAACTCGCTTCGGCGTCCGCTGATCCCGCGTCGTCCGATTTTTGCTGTGATGCATGTTAGTGAAGAGCGCTCACGCGCAACCCATCCCAGGTTGAGTTGTTCATGGGTGGTGCGCGACCCCGAACCGCATACCCGCGGTTGGCGCGACGCTGGAGGTCAACTGGCCAGCGTCTGCGGACTGCGCGATTGACACGTCTGCAAGGAGACATCGTATGCCGGACCAAACCTATACTGACGCTATCGCCTTGCTGAAGGCAGACCATCGCACGGTCGAAGACCTGTTCGCACAATATGAAGGGGCGAGCGGGGCAAGTGCGAAGAAGAAACTCGCACACCGGATCTGTGTCGAGCTCAAGATACACACCGCGCTCGAGGAGGAGATTTTCTATCCCGCCTTCCGGGGGAAGATCGAGGACGACACGCTTGATGAAGCCTATGTCGAGCATGACGGTGCCAAAGTGCTTATCAACGACATCGAGGCCGGGGCGCCCGGCGACGATTTCTACGACGCGAAGGTCAAGGTGCTGTCGGAAGAAATCAAGCACCACGTGCACGAGGAGGAGATGCCAGCCGAAGGCATGTTCGCCCAGTGCCGCAAGGCCGACGCCGATCTGGTGGCACTGCGCGACGCGATGCTGGCGCGCAAGCAGGAACTGATGGCGCAGGCGGAAAGCGCCGGCCTGCCGCCTGCCGAGCCTCATGCGATCAATCTGCAACCGGCCTGAGGCCGATGCACGCCGTTCGCGAGAAGCGGGTACCTTCGGGTACCCGCGAAGGCGTGGTCACGCCTGGCGTGGCGTTGCCGCGCGAAGAACTGCGGGAAGGGACGATGCGGCCCCTAGCGGGCCTTTTCTCCCTTTTGGCAGAAGCGATAACCGGCGGCTATTGTCGCCGCATGACCGGATAGGCGGATTGCGGTGCAGGAATGGAGATAGCCGCCGACAGACGCCCCTTCCTTGATCCCGTCCTTCCCGCCCGTCGTCAGAATTGACCACCTGTAACCCTGGGCCTTCGGCATGCGAACGAAGGATATGGTCGGGGCTGAGATCGCCCTGCCGCATCGGGAACAACAAGCATGACAACGATCCGCACCGCCGTCGCGCTCGGGCCATTCTCTTTTGGAGGGAGCGCTGACGCTGGTTTCCGAATTCAGGGACACCGGCCGCATGCTCTGTCCCTGATGCCGCCGGTTCCAGCCGCGAGACTGCTTTTGCCGATCCTGCGCGGAGTTGGATGTTTCCTGCTCGATCAAGCACTTTGGAGCGCGCAGCCGGCATGAAAGTGCTCATCGTTCACGCCCATCCCGAACCGACCAGTTACAACGCGGCCATGACTCGACAGGCGGTGCAAACCTTGCAAAGCCTTGGCCATAAGGTGGTGGTGTCGGATCTCTACCGGATAGGCTTCGATCCCGTTTCCGATCGCCGCAACTTTCTGGGTCAGGTCGATCCGGTGCGTCTGAAGATGCAGGCCGAGGAATTGCATGCCGCCGCCATAGCCGGCTTCGCTGCCGATGTGCAGGAGCAGATCGACCGTCTGCTGGATTGTGATCTGCTGATCCTGCAATTTCCGATATGGTGGCTGGGAATGCCCGCCATTCTCAAGGGCTGGATCGACAGGGTGTTCGCCTGTGGCATAGCCTATGGCGGCGGGCGCTATTTCAGCACTGGTGCGCTCAGCGGCAAGCGCGCCATGTGTGCGCTCACCCTTGGCGGCCCCCACGAGGTCTATAGCGCCGACGGCCTGTATGACGAGGTCGAGCAGATCCTGTTCCCCATCCATCGCGGCATCTTCGGCTTCACCGGCTGTACTGTGCTGGAGCCGTTTGCGGTCTATGGCCCCAATCGCATGGACGAGGAGGGGCGACGGGCTGAGCTGGCGCGCTATGCCCACCACCTCGAACACCTCGATGCGGCGCGCATCCTGCCCATGCCGCAATGAAATACAGACTGATGGGCCTTGCCTCAGCAGCAAGAGCCATGCCGCGGGCCATCCGAACCATTCGGCCCAACGTATTCCAGCCATCCAACGCGCTATGACGAGAATTTGTGCGGGCACGGGAATAAATCGATCCGCCGCACCGTCTGAACAGGGAACAGCGACGGAGCATCCCTCAAATGACCGCAGATTCCCTGATTGCCCCTCTTGATCGCCGCAAGGCCCTGCGTTGCATGGGTTGGGCCGGAACCGGCGCGCTTTTCACGCTGAGCGGCGGCATCGCCCATTCGCGGGTACTGGACGGCACGTCCAGCGCCGGCAACAGCGCTGCGGCCTTCAGCTTTGTGCAAATCAGCGATACCCATATCGGCTTTTCCAAGGCCGCCAATCCCGATCCGCTGGCCAGCCTGCGCCAGACCATCGCGCGCATCCGGGCGCTGCCCCGGCAGCCGGATTTCGTCCTTCACACCGGCGATGTTACTCATCTGGCAACAGCGGCTCAATTCGATACCGCGCAACAATTGCTCTCCGAAATCGGCGTGCCGGTCTTTGCGGTGCCGGGTGAGCATGACATGGTCGACGGTGCTGATCCGCGCGCCTTCAACGCGCATTTCGGTAAAGGCATCGTCGGGGATGGCTGGTTCAGTTTCGACCGGCATGGGGTGCATTTCATTGGTCTGGTCAACGCGGCCCTGCTCGGTGCCAGTGGGCAGGGCACACTGGGGCGGGCGCAACTGGACTGGCTCAAGGCCGATCTTGCGGGTTTGTCCGCCTCCACGCCCGTTGTTCTGATGTCGCATTTCCCGTTGTGGCCCCTCTACCCGGACTGGGGCTGGGGCACCGCCGATGCCGAAGAGGCCTTCAGCCTGCTGCGCCGCTTTGGCTCGGTGACCGCGCTCAACGGCCACATCCATCAAATCCAGCGCAAGGTGGAAGGTCATTTGCTGTTCCACGCGGCACGCTCCACCGCCTATCCCCAACCCGCGCCCGGGCAAGGGGCTGGGCCAGGCCCTTTGGTCGTGCCCGCCGCCGAACTGCCTGCCCATATCGGCATGACCTCGCTGAGCGTGACTATGGTGGATGCGCCCATAGCCGTCACCGATCTGGCACTGGGCTGAGGGAGGGGGCGATAGTGAAATGGCAAATTCCAGCCAGAACCCTGGTCGTGCTGCTCACGCTGCTGCCGATAGCGGCGTATGCGAACAATACGGTGGCCGCCCGCAAGGAAACAGCAGGCGACTTCGCTCGCGGCATGCATCTCTATCAGGCGTGCATGGGATGCCATTCGCTCGACGAAAACGATGTCGGTCCGCGCCATCGCGGCGTGGTGGGGCGACGGGCTGGCACAGTCGCCGGCTATGCTTATTCGGGCGCCCTTCGCGCCTCTGGGTTAACCTGGACGCGCGCGAATCTCGACCGCTGGCTGGCCGGACCGCAAGCTTTCGTGCCGGGGACCAAAATGTATTACACCGTGCCCCGGTCGCAGGATCGGGCCGATCTCATTGCCTATCTGGCCCGCCAGAAATAGCACTGGACCCAAAGGCCTCCCGATGTTCAGCCGCCGGTCTATTCCCCGCTTGCGCATACCGCAAAGGCCTCATGCGGCTTTCGACAGTCCGCAGCCCGATCAAGCCGCGCGGTTTCGCGCCGCGATCGTACCGCATCTCGATGCCGCCTACACTTACGCGCGTTATCTTACCCGCGATACCGCGGCGGCAGAGGATATCGTGCAGGAAGCCTTTGCCCGCGCCCTGAAAGCGATGAGCGATTGCCGGGGCAACGAGAAGGCATGGCTCATGGCGATCCTGCGCCGTTGCCATCACGACTGGCGGCGCGCGCGGCGCTTCGAGCTTCCTGCCGAGCCCGAAGACGAGCATGAAGATGTCGCCGCGATGCGCGCGATGGAGAGCCATGTCACGGTGGGCGAGGTCCGCAAGTTGATCGAGCAATTGCCGGAACCCTTCCGTGAGGCCATCGTGCTGCGGGAATTGCAGGAGTTGTCCTATCGCGAAATCGCCGACATCACCCAGGCCCCGCTGGGCACGGTAATGTCACGCCTTGCCCGCGCCCGCTCGATGCTGGCGGACCTTGTGCTCAGGCCTGATGAAGCGCCGGGACGCCTGACAAGGCAAGAGAACCGATCATGACCGACGCCGCTTGCCCTGACCGTATCCTTGCGCTGCACGCCATGCTGGATGGGGAACTCGATGCCATCGGGGTTATCGGGTTGGAAGACCATCTGCGCCTTTGCCCGGCCTGCCGTCGCGAGTTCGACAGGCTGGACCGTCTGCGCGGCTTGTTGCGCGCGCCGGAGCTGCGCGATGCGGCGCCCAAAGCCCTCTCCGCGCGAACGGAGAGACTGGCCGTCTCCGCGCGGCCGTCGCAACCGGTCCGCGCATGGTTGGGTGGAGCCGTCGGGGGGGCGATCGCGGCCAGTCTGGCCTTCTGGCTGATCATGCCTGACGCCGAGGGGCCAGCGCTGCGCCAGGCATTGGTGGACAGCCATATTCGCTCGCTTCAGGCGGGGCATCTTACGGATGTTTCCGTTTCGGACCGGCATGTGGTCAAGCCGTGGTTCAACGGTCGCCTCGCTTTTGCGCCGCCGGTGCCCGACCTGTCGGCTGACGGCTTCGCGCTGAGCGGTGGGCGGCTCGATGTGATCGAGGGGCATGACGTGGCGGTGCTGGTCTATCGGCGGCATTTGCACACGATCAATTTGTTTGTGCGGTCTGGCTCATCGTCGTCCGCCGCATGGCGCGATGTCCCCCCTCAAGCGGGTTTTGGTATCGAGCGCTGGCAGATGGACGGGCTGGAGTTTCTGGCGGTATCCGATCTTGATCCGGCCGACCTTGTCCACTTCAGCGACGCATTTGTCCGCGGCGTGCGTTCTGGCCATCCTGAGCGCTAGCGCCGCAATAACGGTCGTTCAAAGCTGCGGGCAGCGCCGTCGAAACCGGTCATAGGTTCACACCGAGCATGAGCGATCTGTATTGGCTGACGGACGCGCAGATGGCGCGTCTGCCGGCCTATTTCCCCAAGAGCCACGGCAAGCCCCGGGTTGATGAGCGGCGAGTGCCGACCCTAAGCTATTTGTTCTCGACAGCTGCATGCATGGGAAGAGGAACTGAAATTGAATTGCCTATCGTTTTGAGCAGCAAATCGGCGGGCACCGGCTTATGCAGCACGATCAAATCAGCACGGGCTGCCTCGGCGAGACGCGTGGGATGGGTATCGCCGGTAATCAAAAGAACCGGGAGTTCCTGGCCCGCTAGAGCGCGGAGCCGGCGCGTGGCCTCTATCCCGTTTTCACCATTGCGCAGCCGGAAATCGCAGATCGCAAGATCTGGCGCTTCTCGCCGCGCTGCCTCACAGGCTTGCGCAATGGTTTCACAGCCGACCGCATCGAAGCCGGCATCGGCAAGCAGGGCGCACAAGCCTTGGCGCACTGCCTCGTCATCCTCCAGGATCAGTACGCGGCCACCCGCTCGCCTGAACGCAGGCACTGCTGCCGGCTGGGGCTGCGTTTCGAGAGGGGACGTCGCCACACTTGCCGGAAGCTCGAGTCCGAACACGCTTCCCTGACCGGGCTTCGAGCTGAGCGTAATCCGTGCACCGATCAGGTCTGCGAGCCGGCGCGCGATGGCAAGGCCCAATCCGAGACCTTTGCGACGATCACGTTCCGGATTCGACAATTGCAGAAAGTCAGCAAAAATGGCCTCGTGGTGATCCGTGGGAATGCCGATGCCGGTATCCCACACCTCAACTCGCACTACCGTGCCGCGCCGGCGGCAACCGACGAGCAGGCCGCCGGTGACCGTGTAGCGGATCGCATTGGTCACGAAATTTTGCAGGATCAGTTTGACCAGAGTCGGGTCGGACCGAACCCACAGATCGCTGTCGCGCGTCCGGTAAAACAACTGCCGATCGTCAGCCGTGCTTCCGGTCTCTTCCTCGATTTGGCGCAGGACCGGGCCGATGGCAAAGGACTGCCATTGCGGGACAATCACGCCCGCTTCGGCGCGCGAGAAATCGAGCAGGGCGTCGAGCATCTCGGATGACGCCCGTAGGGCGGCAAGAGCCTGATTCATCGTGTCGCGTTGCAAGTCGTCAAGCCGGCTGCGATCGAGCAAGGCGAGGAACAGGCCGAGCGCGTGAATCGGCTGGCGCAGGTCATGGCTGGCCGAAGCCAGGAAGGTCGATTTGGCCGCATTGGCGGCGTCCGCCTCGACCTGCGCGCACCGGGCATGGTCCACCTCGTGCTCGAGGCTGCGGGCAAGTTCAGCGTTGCGGAAACTCAGCTCGATGGTGCGCTGGTACGTTTGCCCCGCCACCGTGGTATTGGAATAAGTGCCAAGGCAATAGATGATCATCAGCAGCGGCATGTAGGTAAAGTAAGGGTTGCTGCCTGCCGTCAGCCACAGAGCCATGAACGATACCAGTTCCACCACGATGAACGTGCAGATGTAAGCCAGGTGCACGCGCGGCAGCGGGCTGTACGAGGTGATGCCGCCGCTCAGCACTCCACCGATCGCCATGACCACGAATATGAACTGGTCGGGCTGGGCCCTGGCCGCGGCAATCCACAGCAGCGCACCCCATCCCGCGGCGTGGAGAGACTGGGTCACCATCAGCCGCCGCACCATTCGCTCGGGATGTGCGGCGATCGCCTCGTCACGAATGAACCAGCGAATCTCGATCTGCTCGCCCAGCTTGAGCAGCGTTTGCGTGGCCAGCCAGATCGCGATCGGCATTCCCAGCTGGCGCAGCACCCAAGCGACGAACAGCGATAGCGCCAAGGTGGACCATGACGAGCGGCCAAGCACGCCATAGATCAGGCGCACCTGTTCCACGAGCACCGCGCGTTGCGGGGAAGCCATTAGGTCCTGGTCCGAAGCCGCAGCGATACCTGGCGTCACAACAAGCCCACCGCTCGCGCCCGGAACACCGCGGCAGTGCGGTTGGTTACGCCAAGCGATTTCAGGATCAGCTGGACATGCCCGCGCACGGTGAATTCGGAAAGGCCCAGGGTCCGGCCGATCGCTTTGTTCGACTGGCCCTGGCTCAGCAGTTTCAGCACTTCAACCTGGCGCGGACTGAAGTCCGGCGAGCTGGCGGCCTCAGGCTGGATTCCAGGCACCTGCCGCCGCAGGACCGAGACAAGTCGTTCAGGCGATTCGGATTTGGCGACCATGGCCTCGACGCCGCTGGCCATAGCGCGCGCCAGCACCGCCTGGTCCTGCTCGGAGGTGACGAACACGATGCGGCAGGCGGGCCACCGCAGCCGCAGCATCGGCACGGCTTCGATGCCGCTTATGCCTTGCAGATTGATATCGAGCAGCACGACGTCGGGAATCGCCTCATTCCATTCCAGCGCCATCCCGAGAGCCGCGAACGAAGCGAGCCGCGCGCCGGGAAAGCCTTGCCGGATAATCAGCTCCACGCCCGAACTGAACAAGCCGTGGTCGTCAATCAATAGGAAGTTGGGACTGGACAACACTCGCCCCCGCTCGAACTGTAACCCCGACGGCCCCCTCGCCATCGATGCGACCTCATCATCGAAAATCCGTTTGGCGACAAGCCTTCGAATTTCCCTAACGCAAGTCCGGACAATCAAAACGGATTCGCCCGATCGCCTCGTAGTTTGGGGTGAGTGTCGATGGCCCTGAGCGGTTCCCCGGCGAGTACTGTCCCGCGCTGGGAATTACACCCTACATTTTGACTAGTCTCAGTGCCTGAGCGGTCAAAATGTCGTGATTTCCTGCACTTGTCGCGGGGTGTATCCGAAGTGGATGCGGGGGATGAAGATCGGGAATGGCGGGCCGCTGAGCTCGCTCGGGCTGGCCTTGGCGTTGCACGCGGGCCTTGGTGCGGAACCAGCGGCGGCCCAAGCAGCGCCGCCTGCGCCCCCCGTGGACGCGGCAAGGCAGGGAGAGGTCCTGCAGCGCCAGCAGCAGGAACAGATCCAGCAGGATGTCACCCGCATCCTGACCAGTCCGCAGCCGCAAACCGTGATCGAGGTCCCGACCCACGAAAAGGCGGTCGCCAGCCAAGGCTCCTGCCGCGAGATCAAGGCGATCGAATTCGAACATAGTCCGCTGCTGGACGAAGGCCGCCGCCGCGAACTCACCGCGCCCTACATCGGCCGCTGTCTCGGGCTTGGCGACGTCGAGAACCTGTTGTCCGACATCACCCGCTTCTACATCGAGAAGAGCCGGCCGACGACGCGGGTCTACATCAAGCCGCAAAGCCTCCAGCAGGGCGTGCTTGTGCTCGATGTGGTGGAAGGCAAGGTCGAGAAGGTCGTGCTTGACGACAAGGCCAAGGGCACGATCAATATGACCGGTGCCTTCGGCAATGTGGCCAACAAGGCCTTTAACCTGCGCGTGTTCGAACAGGGGCTCGACCAGGTCAACCGCCTCGCCTCGAACCATGCGACACTCGACATCCTGCCGGGATCCCAGCCCGGCTACAGCGTGGTGCGCATATCCAACCGTGTGGGATCGCGCCTCCACGTCAGCGGATCCTACGACAACACCGGGCAGCCTTCCACCGGCCGCAACCAGGCAACCGGGACGGTCATCCTGGACAATGTGCTCGGGATCAACGACCTGATCAGCTATTCACGCCGGCAGACCGTGTTCCCGGGGGGACCGAACCGCGACTCCCGCTCGAACAGCGTGCTTTTCTCGGTGCCGCGCAACGCCCTGACGCTGAGCGGGGGCTACAACGATTCGGACTATACCTCGCAGACGGTGACCGGCGGCGGTACGGTGTTCGTGCTGACAGGGCACAACGCCACCGCCTTTGGCCGCGCCGATCTCCAAGTATACCGCGATAGCCACAACAAGGTGGAACTGTCGGCGCAAATCACCAACAAGCGCAACCGCAACTACATAAACGGCATCTATCTGCCGGTCAGCTCGCGCGTGCTTACCGTGCTTGAATTCGATGCCAACTGGTCGATCCTGGTGGGACGCGGCTCGCTGAAGCTCGGCATGGGCGCGGTCAAAGGGCTGAAGGCGCTGGGCGCGCTGGACGACGCGATTGCGCAGACCGGGCCGGGAGGCCCGCGTGCGCAGTTCACCAAGCTTACCGCGCATGCTTACTACTCGATCGCGCTTCCCGCGGGCCGCACCAGCCTGGTCTTCTCGAGCGAGGTGGAAGCGCAATACGCTTTCGATCCGCTCTACAGCAGCGAGCAGATGGTGATCGGATCACCGTTCACGGTCCGCGGCTTTCTCGTCGGCAGCCTCGTGGCCGATCGTGGCGCCTTTCTGCAAAACGACCTGACAGCGCTGCTGCCCGTTCAGATCGGCCCGCTGCGCGGGCTGATCCGTCCGCACCTGGGGCTCGATGGAGGCTTTGTCGGCTCGGCCTCGCCGGGCGGACCGAGTGGCACCATCGCGGGCGTCTCCGGCGGGGTCGGCGTCAGCGCCGGGCCGGTCAATCTCGATTTCACCGCGTCGCGCGCGATCGCTCGCGGGCCGCTTCCCGACGAAGGCACGCTGGCTTTCGTCAGGGCCTCACTCTCGTTCTAGGATGCGAACCATGCGCGCGTTGACGGCAACCCGCAGTCCCTCCCGCCGCCTGCGTTCGGCCAGCTCGGTCTCCACGCTGGCGCTGGCAGCAATGCTGGTCTCCGCTCCCGGAGGCCAACTGCTGGCGCAAGTGGCGCCGAACAGTGCCGCCACCCAGGTCCGCAATGCCGATAACGGGGTGCCGGTGGTGCAGATCGCCAATCCCAATGCGGCGGGGATCTCGGTCAACACCTACGACGCCTTCAACGTTTCCAGCCGGGGCGTCGTCCTCAACAACGCCACCGCCGCCGACGCCAATGCCGAAGGCCGGGTGACAACCCAGCTGGCCGGGCTGGTCGACATCAACCGCAACCTCACCGCGCCGGCCCGGGCGATCCTTAACGAGGTGACCTCGACCAACCCCACCGTGCTCGCCGGCTACCTGGAGGTGGCCGGGCAGAGGGCGGACGTAATCGTTGCCAATCCCAACGGGATCTCCTGCGGCGGATGCGGAGTGATCAACACTGCCGCGTTCACGCTCACCACCGGACGGTCGCGGATCGACGGCACAGGACAATTGCTCGGCTTCGACGTGACCGGTGGGACGATTGCGTTAACCGGAGCAGGGCTCGATGCCCAGACAACCGATTATGCTGCGCTGCTTGGCCGCAAGATCGCGCTTGGCGGGCCGGCTTACGGGAAGGTGCTCGATGTCGTCGGCGGTGCCCACCGCTGGGACTACCAGGCACGAACCGCCTCCGCGCTGGCCGGCGTTGGCGCGGCGCCCGACTACGCCATCGATTCGACCGCTGTCGGCGGAATCTACGCCAACCGCATCCGGCTGATCGCGACCGAGGCCGGGGTCGGCGTTCGGCTGCTGGGCGATGCGGCCGCGGTGGCAGACGATTTGACGATCACCGCCGCGGGCGATCTCGAATTGCGTGCCAGTATCTCGGCCGCGCGCGACCTCGCCATCGCTGCCGGTTCTGCTGGCGCCGGTGACCTGACCGCGAGCGATACCAGCCTCACCTCAGGGCGCGACCTGGCGCTGGCCGCAGCGGGCAAGACAACCCTCACCGGTGGCGCGATCATCGCGTCTGGCAACCTGTCGCTTACGTCTGCGGCTTTGGCCGATACCACTTCCGCCACCGCGCTGGCCAACGCCAACCAGCGCTATGCCGGCGGCGCAATGTCCTTCGACATCGCCGGTGCCGCGACGCTGGGCGGTACCAGCTATGGTGCGGCAGGTTCGCTGACGGGGCTCGTCGGCAGCTTGGCTACCACCGGCAGCGGGTTCGTCTACAGCAACGGCGGCGCCCTCACGCTGACCGCGGGCACGGGCAATCTCGATCTCGGCGGCTACGCGGTAACCAGCCCGGGCGCGCTGACGCTCGATGCCGCGGGTTTCGTCAGCAATGCAGGCAATGGCACGGTGGTCAGCGACAACGGCGCGGTGACGGTCCGCGCCGGGGCAGGCCTCAACAATGCGGGCACGATCGCTGCCAATGCCGGAGGAGTCGCGCTTCAGCTCGGCGGCACATCCGCCAACAGCGGCACAATCGTTGCGCAAGGCGATCTGACGTTGGCCGATCGCAGCGGCGGCGGTGGTGAGGCGTTCACCAACGCCGCTGGCGGGCGCTTGCTCACCTCCGGTTCGCTGACGATGAAGGCGGCCGTGCTGCGCAATGACGGGACCGTCCAGGCGGCCCGGACTATCGCGACCGCCGGCACTCTGGCCAACACCGGACTGTTCATAGCCGCGACCGATCCCGCCGCTGATGCTGCGATCACCGTAGGAAGTCTGACCAACGTCGGCACGCTCCAGGCTTCTCGCGATCTGGCGCTGCACCTGGCGACCAGCTTCGCCAACAACGGCACGACCAGCGCCGCGCGCGGGTTGACGATCGACGGTGGTGCCGTGGCAACCAATGCAGCGGGCGCCGCCATCTCGGGCGCAACGGTCAACGCGGCGCTAGCTAGCCTCGACAACGCGGGCACGGTCGTTGGCGGCAGCGCATTGACCCTGGCTACCACGGGTACGCTCACCAACCGCGCCACCGTCGGCACCAACGGCACGCTGGTTGTGACGGCGGGTTCGCTGAGCAACGCTGCCACGGGCACGCTGCAATCGGGCATGGGTGGCAGCGTGTCCGCCACCGGCGCGCTGGTCAACGCAGGCGCGGTATATCTCGCCAACGCCAGCGGAAGCGGCACGATCAGCGCAGGCACGCTCGACAACCAGGCCGGCGGGCAGATCGTCTCGCAGGCTGATCTCGCGCTGCGGATCGGCGGTGCCACGCTGGTGAACGCGGGCAACCTGCTCGCGCAGGGCAACCTGGCGATCACCGGCACCGGCACCGCGCTGGCGGTGACCAATGCCGGACAGGCGTTCATCCAGGCGGGGTCCGCTGCAGGCAAGTCTGTGACCATCGGCGGCACCGCGGTCAATTTGACCACCGCGGCCAATTCGGTGCTGACCGGTAACGGCATCGCGCTCACCCTTGCGTCGCTCGACAATGCCGGCGCGCTCAACGCCAACGGCGCGCTGGCGTTCACCGCCACCGGCGCGGCCAGCAATTCGGGCGTGCTGATCGCGGGGACCACGGTGACCGGCACGGCGGCGAGCGTTGCGAACAGCGCCTCGGGCGGCATCCAGGCTGGTACCGGCGTGACCCTTTCGGCGAGCGGCACACTGGAGAACGCAGGCACGATCCTCACCACCAAGGGCAACGGCGGCGCAATCACGCTCGGCGGCGCACTCGACAACGCCGCGGGCGCGATCGTGCAGGCCGATGGCCTGCTTTCGCTCACCCTCGCCACGGCTGGCTCTCGCAACGCTGGCGCGCTGCTCGGCGTCGGGGGCGTGGCGCTCCACGGTGGCACCAACGCGGTGACCCTCACCAACGCGGCAACTGGTGTGGTCGCCGCACAGGCGGCCACGGGCGCGGCACCGGTCGCGTTGACGAGCGATGGTGCACTCTCGCTGGTAAACATCGCCGGCGGCGTGCTCACCGCCGATCGGCTGGCGCTTGGGCTTGCGTCACTCGACAACGCGGGCGCGATCGGCGCGACAGCAGGATCGAACACGATAAACGTGGCCGGCACGCTCGCCAACAGCGGCAACCTCGTGCTCTCGGCCGATACCGGAGGGAGCGGCACGGTCACGGCCGCTTCGCTGACCAACAGCGGCAGCCTCGCCTCGAACGGGGCGCTCACCGTCAATCTCAGCACGATGCTGGCAAACAGTGGCGCTTTGCAGGCGGTGGGCAACCTTTCGCTGATCGCGGGCAGCAACGCCGCGTTCACCAATTCCGCCGCCGGACGCATTGTATCTGGCAGCGCGTTGTCAATCAGCGGTGCCAACGCCGCTTTCTCCGACCAGTCAGGCCAAGTGACCGGGCAGACGGTGGCGGTCACGCTCGCCAGCCTGGCCAACTCCGGCACGTTCGTGGCGAACGGCAATCTCGGACTGACCGTTTCGGGTGCGCTGGCGAATAGCGGAACGATCGGCGCCAATGCCACGCTGACAGTGGCTGCGGGCAATCTGGACAATGCCTCGGCAGGGCAGATCCAGTCGGAAATCGGCGGCGCAATTACGATCGCGGGTCTGCTGGACGATGCCGGGCGGATCTTCCTGGCCAACTCCAGCGGTAATGCCGCGCTTACCCTCGGGTCGCTCAAGGTGCAGCAGGGCGCGCGGCTGGTTTCGCTGGGCAAGCTGGCGCTGACCTTTGCCGGTGGCGCACCCACGCTCGACAACGCCGGCCTCATCTCGGCGCAAGACGACATCACGCTTTCCGGCACAGGCCTCGCGCTTACCAATCGCCTCACCGGGACGATTCAGACGGCGCCCACCAGCGCCACCACCACTGGGCGGATCACGCTAGATGGTAGCGGCACCGTACTGATTAACCAGGGCCTCGTGCTCGGCAACGGGCTCGACTGGAGCTTCGCCTCGCTCGACAACCCGGGCACGATCCAGAGCCGCGGCAACCTGGCGCTGGCCTACAGCGGTGCGGGGCAGAACGCGGGAACGATCTACGCGCAAGACGGGACCGCCGCGATCACCGCGGCTGGGTTCACCAACCTGGCCGGCAGCGTGTTCCAGGCTGACAAGGGCACCACATTCACGCTCGCAGGGGATCTGAACAATGCGGGCACGCTGATCGGATCGACCGACGGCGCGGGAACGCTGCTGGTCAATGCGGCGAACTTGGCCAACAGCTCGGCCATCCAGTCCGGCAAGGACGCCACCTTCAATCTTTCAGGCAGCGGCTTCGTCAACAGCGGCACAGTGATCGCCGCGGGCGACCTCGCGATTCATGGCACCGGGGCGACCCTTTCCGTTTCCGCGACAGGTAGCGGCGTGATCGCCGCACAGGCCGCCGCAGGAGCCACGCCGGCCCGCCTGACCATCGATGGGCCTGCCACTGTGCTTGCGACCGATGCGGGTGCGGCAATCGCCGCCGATGCGGCCAGCCTGACACTCGGCTCGTTCGTCAATGCGGGCCGCTTCGTCACCGGCAGCGGCGCGACCAACCTGACGATCGCTGGCACACTGACCAATACCGGCAAGGTCTTCACCGGTGGCACGCTGGGTTTGACGGCGGCTTCGCTCGACAACCGGCTCGGTGCGGTCTTCGCGCCCGACAACGGCACGATAACGCTCGGCACCGACCTGACCAACGCCGGCACGGTTTATGTCGCCGGCAACCTGGCGCTGCGCGCGATCAACGGCGACAACCGCGCGATCGCCTTCGACAACCGCTTCACTGCGGGGCCGGGCGGATCGACCGGGACCGATGGGCTATTCCAGGTGGTCGGCACGCTCGATGCCAAGGCGGGTGGGCTGGCGTTCGGCATCGGTGCGGGCTCGACTCTGCTGGCCGGGCGGCTCGATCTCGGCATCGCCTCGATCAGCAACGCGGGAACGATCCAGGGCGATGTGGGGTCGTCGATCGGGCTTTCGGGCGCGTTGCTCAACCAGGGCGCGATCTACTTCGTGCCAGCAGCGAGCGGGATATTCCCTGCCGTCACCATCAGCGCGGACACGATCACCAACGGCGGCACCGGCGATATCGAGGCGGCGACGGGACTAGCCCTCAACGGCACCAACGGCATCAGCAACGCGGCGGGCGGCAAGATCGTGGCCAACGATGCGCTGACCCTCGCCACACCGGGCAGTGGCGCGCAGGTGATTAATGCTGGCCTGCTGTCCGCCGACACGATCCTCGCCAACCAGGTTCGCCAGTTCGTTTTCCAAACCGGCGGACGCAGCACTTCGCGGCTGTTCACCATGCGGCCCAACGATTCGGGCCTGAGCGGAACGTTGCTGCAATTGGCCGACGGGGCGCAGATATCCGCGTCGGATTCGTTCCTGATCGGGGTGGACAGTCTCGCCATGCAGGGGGCGGGTTCGAGGTTAGTGGGCGGCAGCGGGGTGTCGGGCCTCACCACCTTCGGCCCTCTGACGGTAAACGGACTGATTTACGGCGGCGGCGGGCTCAATCTGGAGGTGCGCAGCGATCAGCCTCTGGTTGTGTCCAGCACAGGGGCAATCGCGTCGGGTGGTGCGACCACGATCGTGGCGCGTCCAGCCTTTGTCAGCCAGGTTGGGCAGGTCATCAACTCGGGCGAAATCTACGGCGCCACCGCGGTCAACATCACGGCTGGCGGCGCGATCATCAACAAGGGCACAAGCGACGTCGCCTCCGCCTCGGCGGGCTTTGCCGGATCAATCGATTCCGGTGGCTCGATCACGTTGACGACCAGCATCCCCACGTATGGTTTTGTTGGTACGATCGCCAATTATAGCCAGATCAACGCGTCGGGCGACATCACGATCAACACCACGAACTTTACAAACTCGACCCCGGGCGACTGGACCCGGACCACGTCTTCCCAGACCACCTCCGACGCTTCGGTCTTGGTCAGCGTGGGGGCGCGAAGCTGCACCAACGCAACACCCTCGGTCTGCAATGACGAGCAGATCTTCCGGCGCCAGATGCACCGCTTCGATGTCCAGTCGTTTGCCAACGGGCTGTCTGGGCCGTCTTACGCGCCGCAGGTCGTTTCGGGCGGCTCGCTGTCGGTCAACGGATTCAGCCGGGTGGAAAACGTCGGCGGGACGCTGTCCGCCGGCACCATCAACCTCAACGGTGCCAACGCGTCGTCCACTTTCCTCCTGGATTCGCTGGCTCTGCAGACGAAAGAGACCCGGTTCTACTTCCTCGATGTCGTCAGGCACACGGTGACCTTCGCCAACCCGAACAGCACCACCGTACTGTCCGATGTTACCACCACGGCGACAAAGACGTGCTTCAGCGTGGCCGACGATCCCGCCTGCGGTCAGAATTTTGGTGATATCAACACGTTGTTTTCTGACCGCGCGGCCGCGACCAATCCTGGCATTTTCGCAGGAACGCTCAACGGCAACAATTTCGGGCTGACCAACATCGGTTCGGCCCGCACGGTCAACGCCAACACGATGACCGCAACGGCCACCGCGCCGGGGGCATCGTCGGGCACGGCCACCGGCACCGCCGCGCCCACCGCCGGCGGCGTGGGCACCACCGGGGCGACCGGCGCCACCGCCG
>NZ_DDFB01000043.1:0-7293 GCF_002336885.1 Novosphingobium sp. UBA1939
CGGGTGTGGATCAAGACCGGGATGCTCCACGCCGCCGGCGAATGGCTGAGCGGCACGGTGTTCTGGTCCAAGTGGCTGCGCCTCAGCGGAATGCGCGTGGGCGCCAGCTGCGAGATCAGCACGATCATCGACGTGGTGCCCGAACTGGTGGAGATCGGCGCGGAGACGTTCTTCGCCGACGGCATTTACCTCGGCGGCGCGGACGTGCGCGCGGGCACGGTCACGCTCGGCACGGTGGAGCTGGGGCGCAACACGTTCCTGGGCAACCACGCGGTGATCCCGGCGAACACGCGCCTGCCCGACGATATCCTGATCGGCATCGCCACCGTGGCGCGGCCCGACCTTATCGCCGCCGGCCAATCGCGCTTTGGCCACCCCTGCTTCGACCTGCCCCGGCGCGAGGTGGTGGACATGGACCGCAGCCTCACCCACGATCCCTCGCCGGTGCGCTACTGGAACCGCGTGTTCTGGGAAGTGGCGCGCTTCGCCCTGCCGGTGCTGCCGCTGCTGCTCTCCGCGCTGTGGTACGCGATGGTGGCGCGCGGCCGGGGCGTGACCGGTGACGCCGCCTTCGCGCTGCTGGTGCTGCCGGGGGCCATGCTCGCGCCGGTCGTGGCGCTGCTGGCGGCGGTGTGGGCGCTGAAGTGGACGCTGATCGGGCGGGTGAAGCCGGGCCAGCACGCGCTGTGGTCGTGCTGGTGCAGCCGGTGGGACTATGTCTATGTCGCCTGGGCCAAGTATGCCAACCTGATCCTGCAGCGGCTGGAAGGCACGTTCCTGCTATTGGGCTTCCTGCGCGCGATGGGCCTCACCATCGGCAAGCGCGCGGTGCTGGGGCCGCAGTTCGCGCAAGTGGTGGACCCCGACATGATCCACATCGGCGATGGCGCGACGGTGACCGCGATGTTCCAGGCGCACACCTTCGAGGACCGCGTGCTGAAAGTGGACAAGGTGTTCATCGGCAAGGGCGCGACGATCGGCGCGGGCACGGTGCCGCTCTATGGCGCGGACGTGGGCGATGGCGCGCGCGTGGGCGGGCACAGCGTGATCATGAAGCAGGAACGCCTGCTGCCGGGCCTGCGCTATCAGGGCGTGCCGACGCGGGTGATGGGGCGCGAGCGGGCCTGAACCGCAGACAAGCGCTCGCATCCGGCGGCGAACCCGGACCCTGGCCTGAAAGGACGATACGGAAACGCGCGACCGGTGCGGCACCCGGAAGGTGCGCGGGAAGGGCGTGTCGAAGGCTGCGGTCGCGAACGGCCGGCGGGGCAGCAAGCCCGGTCCGGCTCGGCCATGAGGGGAAGGGGCTTCGGCAGGGGCGGCGGCTCGCAGGTACGGCCCCGTGCCGGCAGCGGCTGAATCACCGCGCCACATCCACGCTTCCCGTCCGGTGCTGGTGTGCCTGGGCCAGGGACTTGGCAAACGCCCCGCCTTGAACCCGCGCCCCACACCGGCCGCGCCGGGCCGGAACGCGCGTGGCGCCAGGCCCGAAGGAGCGTGGGCAAGGCCGGCCAAGCCCTGCTCCCGATCCGTGGGGAGGGTGCTTAACCTATTTGGTTCGTTTTGTCAAGGGGAGAGGGCGGGCAGCCCCCCCCCGGCCCCTCCCGCAGGCGGGAGGGGAGGATAAATGCCAAATCGGTCGTATCTTCTTCTCCCCTCCCGCTTGCGGGAGGGGTTGGGGGTGGGTCATTTTCCACCGATGGCCTTCCAGCCGCGCGATACTCCAAGGGCGCGTGAACTGCGCCATGCGGCTTCTCCCGCCGAACGGTTGCTCTGGCGCTACCTTTCGCGGGCGCAGACGGGTGCGAAGTTCAGCCGGCAAATGCCGGTCGGGCCGTTCTTCGCCGATTTCCTGTGCCGGGAGATGCGGCTGGTGGTGGAACTCGACGGCTTCAGCCACGAGGCGCGGCTGGACGAGGACGCCGCGCGGGACCGCTGGTTCGCGGCCAATGGCTATCGCGTGCTGCGCTTTACCAATGCCGACGTGCTGGGGAATGTCGACGGCGTGGTCGCGGCCATTCGCAATGCGGTGATGGAGGGGAGGGAGCAGGCCCACCCCTGACCCCTCCCGCAAGCGGGAGGGGGACGTCCTTGTGCTGCTTACTCCGCCGCGATTCCCGCTGCCTTGAACATGTCTTCCTCGCTTTCCAGGCTCACGTCGGCGTTGGCGGCCGACTTGGCCTTGCGGCGGGCGTCGAAGCTGGACCAGACATCGTTCCAGTTGCCGCGCGTGGCGGCCTTGGAATATTCGGTGGCGCGCGCTTCGAAGAAGTTGGCGTGCTCCACGCCGTTGAGCAGCGGGGCGAGCCAGGGCAGCGGGTGATCGTCGATCATGTAGATCGGCTGGAAGCCGAGCTGGCCCAGCCGCCAGTCCGCGATATAGCGGATGTACTTCTTGATTTCCTTGGCGCTCATGCCCGGCACCGGGCCTTGTTCGAAGGCCAGGTCGATGAAGGCGTCTTCCAGCCGCACCGTCTTCTGGCAGCAATCGATGATGTCTTCCTTCACCGCCTTGGTCAGGCAGCCGCGTTCGGCGACGAAGGCGTGGAACAGGCGGGTGATGCCTTCGCAGTGCAGGCTTTCGTCGCGCACCGACCAGCTCACGATCTGGCCCATGCCCTTCATCTTGTTGAAGCGCGGGAAGTTCATCAGCATGGCGAAGCTGGCGAACAGCTGCAGCCCTTCGGTGAAGCCGCCGAACATGGCGAGCGTGCGCGCGATGTCCTCGTCCGTCTCCACGCCGAAGGTCGAGAGGTAATCGTGCTTGGCCTTCATTTCCTCGTATTCGAGGAACATGCCGTATTCGGTCTCGGGCATGCCGATGGTGTCGAGCAGGTGCGAATAGGCGGCGATGTGGATCGTCTCCATGTTGGAGAACGCGGCCAGCATCATCTTGACCTCGGTGGGCTTGAACACGCGGCCGTACTTTTCGTGGTAGCAATCCTGCACTTCCACGTCGGCCTGGGTGAAGAAGCGGAATATCTGCGTGAGCAGGTTGCGCTCGTGATCGCTGATCTTCTGCGCCCAATCGCGGCAGTCCTCGCCCAGCGGCACTTCTTCCGGCAGCCAGTGGACCTGCTGCTGGCGCTTCCAGTATTCGTAGGCCCACGGATACTCGAAGGGCTTGTAGGTCTTGCGGGCTTCAAGAAGCGGCATGGGCGTGAGTCCTGTCAGTGAGTCTGCGAGAGATAGGCACGATGAAGCGCGCGCGGAAGCGAGCCTGGCAAGGGGCTGCCGCGCGCGCCGGGTGGGAAGAGCGGTTATCCCCCGCCCGAAGCGTTACGGCCAGAACCAGCCCGGCTTGAGGCCGCGCTGCTTCCGGTTGCGCCACATCTGGAGGTACATCCACAGGCCCGAGATGCTGAAGAACAGCAGCGCGCAGCCGGTCAGCAGCGAGATCGCGGTGCCGAGCGGCCCGAACGTCTCGCCCGAATGCAGGTGATGGAACATGCCCACCCAGGCGCGCATCCCGCCCTTGGGCGCCTTGGGCTTGCACGTCATCGTTTCGGGGCAGTGGAAGCCGGCGGGCGCGGCCATTTGCGCGGAGGCTGGCGGCGCTTCGCCCGCCGGCCACAGCGCGGTGACGTGGCTGGCGATGCCCGTCACCGCCATCCACAGCATGAAAATCCCGAAGAACACCGTGGTCCGGCGGTGCCACTTGCGCATTGCCCGATACTCCCGAATGCAAACGATCCGGGGCCTCCAGACACGCCGCCGCGCTTGCGGGCAAGCCGCAAAATGTCGCGGAATGTAAGGAGGATGGCGCGGTCATCGATCCGGTGCTGGCGGGAGGAGAAACGGGGCCGCCCGGTACGGCCGGACCCATGCGCCACGCCGCGCCCCGGGGGGCGGGAAGCGTGGCGATGGCAGGTCCGGTGCCCATGGCGGCGGTTTCCTGAAATGCGGGGGCCTGTTTAGCGCAAGGCCCCTATTGGCAGGCCCTTATTGGCAAGCGAGGCATTCCTCGTAGTCGGTCTGGTCGCCGGCGCTGAGTTCGATCTTCGGCGCTTCGGCGGTGTTGTCCGCCTCCACCCCGCCGGCGAACCCGGCGCGCTGCACCGACTTCGAGCGCAGGTAGTAGAGCGACTTGATGCCCTTCTCCCACGCCTGGAAGTGGAGCATCATCAGATCCCACTTGTCGACATCGGCCGGGATATAGAGGTTGAGCGACTGCGCCTGATCGATGAACGGGGTGCGGTCCGCCGCGAATTCGAGCAGCCAGCGCTGGTCGATCTCGAAGCTGGTCTTGTACACGGCCTTTTCCTCGGGGCTGAGGAAATCGAGGTGCTGCACCGATCCGCCGTTCTCGAGGATCGAATTCCACACGTTGGCGGAATCCTTGCTCTTCTGCTGGAGCAGCGCCTTGAGATAGGGGTTTTCGACCACGAACGAGCCGGACAGCGTCTTGTGCGTGTAGATGTTGGCCGGGATCGGCTCGATGCAGGCGGAGGTGCCGCCGCAGATGATCGAGATCGACGCGGTCGGCGCGATCGCCATCTTGCACGAGAAGCGCTGCATCACGCCCATGTCCGCCGCATCGGGGCAGGGGCCGCGTTCCTGCGCCAGTAGCAGGCTGGCCTCGTCCGCCTTGGCGGCGATGTGGCGGAACATCTTGAGGTTCCACGCCTTGGCCATCGCGGATTCGAAGGCGATGCCCTTCTGCTGCAGGAACGAGTGGAAGCCCATCACGCCCATGCCGACCGAGCGTTCGCGCATCGCCGAATACTTGGCGCGGGCCATTTCGGTGGGGGCGCGGTCGATATAGTCCTGCAGCACGTTGTCGAGGAAGCGCAGCACGTCTTCGACGAAGTGCTTGTCGCCGTGCCACTGGTCCCAGGTCTCGAGGTTGAGCGAGGACAGGCAGCAGACGGCGGTGCGATCGTTGCCGAGGTGATCGCGGCCGGTCGGCAGGGTGATTTCCGAGCAGAGGTTCGAGGTCGAGACCTTGAGGCCGAGATCGCGATGATGCTTGGGCATCATGCGGTTCACGGTGTCGGAGAACACCAGATAGGGTTCGCCCGTGGCGAGGCGCACCTCGACCAGCTTCTGGAACAGGCTGCGCGCGTCCACCTTGCCGCGCACCGAACCGTCCTTGGGGCTGCGCAGCGGGAATTCGGCGCCATCGCGCACGGCTTCCATGAAGTCGTCGGTCAGCAGCACGCCGTGGTGCAGGTTCAGCGCCTTGCGGTTGAAATCGCCGCTGGTCTTGCGGATTTCGAGGAACTCCTCGATTTCCGGGTGCGAGACGTCGAGATAGGCGGCGGCCGAACCGCGCCGCAGCGACCCTTGCGAGATCGCGAGCGTGAGGCTGTCCATCACCCGCACGAACGGAATGATGCCGCTGGTCTTGCCGTTCAGGCCCACGCTTTCGCCGATGCCGCGCACCTGGCCCCAGTAGGTGCCGATGCCGCCGCCCCGGCTGGCCAGCCAGACGTTCTCGTTCCAGGTGGCGACGATGCCTTCCAGGCTGTCGTCCACCGAATTGAGGTAGCACGAGATCGGCAACCCGCGCCCGGTGCCGCCGTTCGAGAGGACCGGCGTGGCGGGCATGAACCACAGCTTCGAGATGTAGTCGTAGAGCCGCTGGGCGTGCGCCTCGTCATCGGCATAGGCATCGGCCACGCGGGCGAACAGGTCCTGGTACTTCTCGCCGGGCAGCAGGTAGCGGTCGTCGAGCGTGTCCTTGCCGAACGCGGTGAGCAGCGCATCGCGCGATTCATCGGTGACGATGCCGAAGCGGCGGGCGCGGACGGTGCGCGAGTTCTCCTTCTCGGGCGCGGGAACGCTGGCGGCCGCAGCCGCCGCCACGGCGGCGACCAGCGCCTCGGTCCCGGAATCCTGCGTATTCAAACTCATCGCCGTTCTGCCTTCTGCCGGCGACGCGCCTTCGAGAGTCGCGCCATCAAGGCCCAATTCGTCCTGCGCCGCCACGGAGCCGTCCCCAGTCCTGAAATCCACGTCTAACCCCCGGTTTCACCACCGCCCGACCGAAACCCGGCCGGTCGTCCAAATCTGCTGGCCGGACACCCGCCGGCCTGTTCCGGCCGGTCCGAATGTTCCGCTTCCGTTCGAATCGGGAGCAAGGCCCCGATCCTACCACAAGATGGCCCGCGCGGGTCATGAAATCGGGTCTCGCGCCCCTTGCGCAGGCACGGAAGCGGGCGCCGGCACGAAGCCGGCAGCCGCCACGCGCCCAAGGGCACGCTTCCGTTCTCAACAAGGTCTAGAGGCCCCCACACGGTCCGACCACTATCCATAGTGCCTCAACGGGATTCAGACACAAGAGGGTAAACCATCAGTTGACGATTCGGTTCGTCGTAATCCCGATTCGCTTCGTCGCAGCGAAAGTCATTGTGCAGTGCAGCGACGCGCGGGGAAAACGGCACTTCAAGACCAAATCGTGACGGGTCCAAAAATTTTCGCTCCGAACCACCATCCTGTGGACAATCGCGCCGGATCGGGCACACCCCGCGAAGCAGGAAAAAAGCTGTGGAAGGCGGAGGCGAAAAGCGTGTTCAACCTGATCTCGATCGTGATCACCGGCTTCTTCGTGGGGCTGCTGGCGGAAATCCTCTATCCCGGCCCGGTGGACCTGGGGTTCGTGAAGACGGTGCTGCTGGGAATCGGCGGATCGATCGTGGCCGGGGTGTTCGCCAGCTGGCGTTCGGGCAGCACCTTCGGCGAAGGGGTGAATCGCGCCGGCTGCCTCGCCTCGGTGCTGGGCGCGCTGCTGCTGATCTGGCTGGGGCGGCACTGGTAGGGCGGAGTCCGCCCACCCCCAACCCCTCCCGCAAGGGGGAGGGGAGAAGAAAGGGGCAACTCCTCCCGTCCGGGAGCGAGACTGCCAAAAAAAGAGGCCACGGCGCTCGGGGGGAGGCACCGTGGCCTGGACGGCCCGGTCGTCGACGTGAGGCGCCGCGGGGGCGCGGGACGGGCCTTCGGGTATCGGGCGAAGCCCCGGGGCGGTCCGCGTACAACCCGCGCCCGGAGACCGTTCTCGCCGGTTCCGTCGGGGCACTATTGCCGCTGTCCGCGCTTGCGCAAAGCGGGGAACGGCCCGTTCCGGACTGTCCCGCCGCGCGCGCCTGATTCCGCTAGAGAAAGTTGTTGGGCCAGATCATCGTGCGCCACATGTGCGCGGTGGGGCTGGCGTCGAAGCCGAGTCCTTCCTCCGGCTCGCGGAAATGGCGGCCGATCACGTCGGTCAGTTCGTCGGGATCGACCGGCGGGAAATCGTCGAAGAAATAGGTGTCGTAAAGCGTGACCTGCCGCGCGGTGCCGTACCATTTGTGG
>NZ_DDFB01000043.1:7337-40594 GCF_002336885.1 Novosphingobium sp. UBA1939
CCGTGATCGGCGCGGATCAGGCAGCCGTTGGAAATGTCGTGCAACAGGCAGGCGATCACGACCTTTTCGTCCTGCCCGTCGTCGAGCGCGCGCTTGGCGCTGACCAGCAGGTGCCGCACGGTGATGTCGCCGAAGCGGCAGCGGAAGAAATCGAGCAGGCGCGGGCGTTCGGGCATCCGCGGCAGCGCGGGGTTGTCGCCCATCATGAACACCGTCTTCGGGTTGAGCCGCTTGAGCAACTCGGCCTCGTTGTCGACGAAGTCGGTGCCTTTCCAGCCCACCGGCGAGGGATAGATCATCCGTTCGCGCCCTTCCTGCGGCCAGGGACGGGGATCGGTGAAATCGGCATCGGCCATCGCGGCAATCTCCTGCTGGAACTCGGGCGCTTGGTTCCTCTATGCTGGCCTCTAAGCTGGTTCGCCATCCATGGCGATGCCGAAGGACACGCGATGCTGACGATCATCCCCCAGGTTCTGCCCCGTGACGAGGCGCTGGCGCTGGGCCGGACGATCGCCGCGGCCGACTGGGTGGACGGCAGCGTGACCAGCGGACCGGCGGCGGCGCTGGTCAAGCGCAACCGCCAGTTGCCCGAGGACGGCGAGGCGGCCCGAACCGCGCGCCAGCGCGTGCAGCAGGCGCTGTCGGCCTCCGCGCTGTTCCTGTCGGCGGCCTTGCCCAAGGCGATCTACCCGCCGCTGTTCAACCGCTATGGCCCCGGCGAGCAGTATGGCGATCACGTCGACAACGCGCTGCGGATCGATCCCGCCACTGGCGCGCGGCTGCGCACCGATCTTTCGGCGACGCTGTTCCTGTCGGAGGACTACGACGGCGGCGAGCTGGCCATTGCCGGCGATTTCGGCCGCATGGCCTACAAGCTCGCCGCCGGCGACATGGTGCTCTACCCCGCGACCAGCCTGCACCGGGTGAACGAAGTGACGCGCGGCGAGCGCATCTGCGCCTTCTTCTGGGTGGAATCGCTGGTGCGCGATGGCGCCGCGCGCGAGGTGCTGTTCGATCTCGACCAGACCATCCAGGCGCTCAACGCGCGCCAGGGCGGGAGTGGGGGCGGAGGCAGCGGCGATCCGCAGGCGCTGCGGCTGACCAGGGTCTATCACAACCTGGTGCGCCGCTGGGCGGGGTAGGGCGGGATGACGTCAGGTTGACCCGCCCCTCGTCATTGCGAGCGTAGCGAAGCAATCCAGAGCCTCGCGTGCCGCCCTGGATTGCTTCGCTACGCTCGCAATGACGGTGCAAGGGGATGTTATTCGGCGCCCGTGGAGCGCCTCTACAGCCCCGCCTTGATCAGCCAGTCGTGGAACAGGCGCACGGGCCGCGATTGCAGCGCGCGGGGGCGGCAGACGAACCAGTAGCTGTAGGGGCTGTCCACCTCGATGTTGTAGAGCTGCGCGAGGCGCGGATCGTGCGACCGGTTGTAGTGGTCGTCGTGCATGATCGCGATGCCAAGGCCCTGCGCCGCGGCTTCGAGGATCAGCTGGCCCGAATCGAAGTGATCGACCGCCGCCGGCTCCAGCCGTTCGAGATGGAGCGCGCGCTTCCACGCCTCGAAGCTGGCGGGCAGATCGTTGTGGACCAGGAAGGTCTGCTTCGAAAGCTTGGCGATGTCGGGCCGCTCGCCCAGCTCCGCCGCCAGTTCCTTCGAGGTGATGGCGTGGACGCGGTTGTGATCGAGCCGCACCGAATGGAGCGTGCCGTCCGGCCCCTCGCTCAGCACGATCGCCGCGTCGATGGTATCGCCCAGCTTGGTTTCGGCGGCGTGCGAGCTGTCGATGTCGATATGGAGTTGCGGATGCAGTTTGCGCAACTCGCCCAGGCGCGGAAACAGGCGCTGGCTGCCGAACAGCGGCAGCACGCCCAGCCGCAGGCGCATGACCTTGCCGGTATCGACCAGCCGGTCGATGCGGTCGGTCATCTCGTCCATCAGCGGGGCGACCGCGTCGTAGAGATGCTGGCCTTCTTCGGTCAGCTTGAGCATCTGGTGCTTGCGTTCGAACAGCGCCTTGCCGACGAAATCCTCCAGCGCGCCCAGCCGGCGCGAGAGGGCCGACGGGCTGAGCGCCAGTTCGGCGGCGGCGGTCTTGGCCGAGCCGGCGCGCACGACGCGAATGAACGCTTCGAGCGAACGCAGCGGAGGCAGGCGGCGGATCATCGGTATTTTCGTTCCCGGACTTCAGTTGCGTTGCATTCCGTGCGGGCCGGACGCGAACCGCATCCTCCCACAGTGCCATTCCCGTCAGAGCGGAGCAATCCGCCGGGTGGCGTATTCCCTTCCGGACAGGTGCCGGCCCGTGTCGGACCCGATCCGACCTAGTCCTCTTCCCCGTCCTCTTGCGTGCGCGGCGCGTGGAGCCGCAGGCGCGTGAGGCGGCGCTCGTCTCCGCCGGTCACCTCGATCCGCCAGCCGCTGCCGTGTTCCAGCACGCGCCCGACGGGCGGGACTTCCCCGGCGAGGACGACCGCGAGGCCGCCCAGCGTATCGACGTCTTCTTCCACTTCGGTAAGCCGGGGATCGACGATTTCCGCTACGTCATCCAGTTCCGCGCGAGCATCGGCGTCCCAGGTATCGGGATCGAGCCGCTTGAGCAGTTCCTCGGGCGCATCGTCATGCTCGTCCTCGATCTCGCCGACGATTTCCTCGACCAGATCCTCGATCGTGATGATGCCGTCGGTGCCGGAATACTCGTCGATCACCACGGCCAGGTGCGTGCGGCTGGCGCGCATGTCGGCCAGCACGTCGAGCGCGCCGCGCGCCTGGGGCACGAACAGCGGCTGGCGCATCAGGCCGGCCCAGTCCTTGGGCGCGGGCTTGCCGGAAAGGGCGATGCCGGCAACGATGCCGAACACGTCCTTCACGTGGACCATGCCCACGATTTCGTCGAGCGAATCGCCATAGACCGGCAGGCGGCTGTGGCCGTGTTCGGCGAAGGCGCCGACCAGCTCCTCGAACGTGGCAGAGGCGGGCACGGCGATGATCTGGCCGCGCGGAATGGCGACGTCATCGGCATCGTGTTCGCTGAAATGGAGCAGGTTCTTCAGCATCTGGCGTTCGAGCGCCACCAGATCCCCGTCCGAACCGCCGGGCGAGCCATGTTCGCCCTCGTGCTCCTCGATCGCTTCCTCGATCTGCGCACGCAGCGACTGGTCTTGGTCCGGCCCCTTGAAGAAAGCCCTGATCGCGCGCCACAGCGCGCCGTTACTGTCCCCTTCGCCCGAGCGACTATCGCCGCCGGACCCGTTGCCCTCGGGCACTGGTCTGCACTCCCCTGTTACGCGAACCGTTCGCTGTCAGCGGTCCGCATATGGGTCCGCGATACCCAGCATGGCAAGCGCCTTCCGTTCCAGATTCTCCATTTCCTCCGCCTCGCCCTCGCCCAGCTCGTGATCGTGGCCCGCCAGGTGGAGCAGGCCGTGGATGACGAGGTGGGTGGCGTGGTGCTCCACCGGCACGCCCTTTTCCGCCGCTTCGTGCCGGCACACGCCATGCGCCAGGATCAGATCGCCCAGCATTTCGGGCGCGTCGGCGCTGGCCGCCAGCACTTCGGCGCGGGCGAGCATCGGGAACGACAGGACGTTGGTGGGCTTGTCCTTGGCGCGCCATTGCTTGTTGAGCGCATGGACCTCGTCGTCGTCCGCCAGGACCAGGCTGACGATCAGGTTGTCGCGCGCGAGCTCCGGCGCGGCGCGCGCCGCGGCCTCGGCCGCGCGGTTGGCCAGCGCTTCCCAGTCGGTTTCCTGCCCCCAGACCGGATCGATATCGATTTCGAGCGTGGGGGCGCTCACGCGTCCTTTCCTTCGTAGGCCTCGACGATGCGGCCCACGATCGGGTGGCGGACCACGTCGGCGCTGCTGAAGCGGACCACGCCGATGCCGTCCACGCCTTCCAGCCGCTGCACCGCGTCCGCCAGCCCGCTGGCGTTGGTGCCGCCGGGCAGGTCGACCTGCTTCGGATCGCCGCAGATCACCATGCGGCTGTTCTGGCCGAAGCGGGTGAGGAACATCTTCATCTGCGCCGGCGTGGTATTCTGCGCCTCGTCCAGGATGACGAAGGCATCGGCCAGCGTGCGGCCGCGCATGAAGGCGATCGGCGCGATCTCGATCTCGCCCGAGGCCATGCGGCGTTCGACCTGTTCGGGCGGCATGCAGTCATAGAGCGCGTCGTAGAGCGGGCGGAGATAGGGATCGACCTTCTCCTTCATGTCGCCGGGCAGGAAGCCCAGCCGTTCGCCCGCCTCGACCGCCGGGCGCGACAGGATCAGCCGCTGGACGCTGCCCGAAATGAGCTGCGCCACCGCCTGCGCCACGGCAAGGTAGGTCTTGCCGGTGCCCGCCGGGCCGAGCGCGAAGATCACGTCGTCGCGCACCAGCGCCTTCATGTATTCGATCTGGGTGACCGAGCGCGGCGCGATGGTTTTCTTGCGGGTGCGGATCAGGATCGGCGGCGGCGCGCCGGGCGTGCCGGTGATGATCCCGTCCAGCGTCGGCTCATTGCTCATCGCGATCAGCGCCTCGACCGCGCCGGCGTCCATGTCCTGCCCGGTGAGCAGGCGCTGGTGCATCGCCTTCAGCACATCGCGCGCGCGGGCCACCGCATCTTCCGGCCCTTCGATCAGCACGCGGTTGCCGCGCGCCGAAATATAGACGCCGAGCCGGTTTTCGATCTGGACGAGATTGGTGTCGAATTGGCCGAACAGGGCGCCAAGCACGGTCTGTTCGTCGAATTCGACTTCCACCCGGGCGCGCCTGTTGTGGTCGGGCCGGCTGGCTTCGGGGCGATGCTGCGCCTCATCATGGGCACGATGCAGTTTGCGGGCCATGCGCTCCTTTCATGCGGGCCGCGTCTGCGGCCGTGAATTCAAGATAGATCGCCCGGGGCGTGGCGCAAGCGGGGCCGGGCATTGTCACACGGCTTTTGTCGGGGAAAACCGGGCGCTCGTCGCAGGGTGCTGAAACAAAGGGATTCCTTTCGCGTTGCTGACAGCAGGGTTCCGCGCCGGTTCACCCGAATCGGACAATAACCGGTGCAGATGTCCGGCCCGGTCCTTCGCGGAAATCCCGGCCGGACCATCCGTTGAAGGAGACGAACGATGCGCAAGATCATGATGGCCGCGCTGGCCGCCAGCGCCCTGGCTTCCGCCGTGGCCCCCACCGCCGCCAGCGCGCAGAGCGCGCGCGAACTGCATCACGATCGCCGCGAAATGCAGCGCGACCGCGCCGAGATCCGCCACGACATGCGCCGGGGCGATCACCGCGAGGCGCGCGAGGATCGCCGCGAATATCGCGAAGACCGCCGCGAATACCGCGAGGACTGGCGCGATTATCGCCGCGCCCATGGCGACGTCTATCGCCGGGGCGGGTACTACGGTCCGCGTGGCTATGCCTATCGCCCGGTCCGTCCCGGCTACCGCTTCGCCGCGCCCTATTACGCGCAGCGCTACTGGATCAACGACCCCTGGGCCTATCGCCTTACCCCGCCGCGCTACGGCTACCAGCGCTGGGTGCGTTACGGTAACGACGTGGTGCTGATCGACACGCGCAGCGGCGTAACGTTACAGGTGATCGGCAGCTTCTTCCTGTAAGAAAAACAGTGGTTTACGGGGGTTGTCCTGTAGAGGGCGGCCCCCGGAAGGCCATTGGCGCCTGCGTAACCCCGCTCGTCCTGAGCCTGTCGAAGGACGAACGGGTATGGGTTTGGCGCTCCCCTTTTACCCTGCCGGCTGCCCCGCCAGCGAGTTCGGCCCCGCCTCCACCAGATCGACCTCCACCAGATCGCCGATCGCGGCATCGCCGGTGAAGTGGACCGACTGGAGCCAGGGTGACTTGCCCAGCCATTGCCCCGGATGCTTGCCCCGGCGTTCGACCAGCACGGTGCAGCGCCGGCCCACGCTGGCCCGGTTGAACGCGAGTTGATCGCGGTTGAGCGCGGCCTGGAGGCGCTGGAGCCTCTCGTCCATTACCTCGGCCGGGACATGATCCTCCATCGTCGCGGCGGGCGTGCCGGGGCGGGGGGAATACTTGAAGCTGAACGCCTGGGCATAGCCGACGGCATCGACGATGCGCAGCGTGTCTTCGAACTCGGCGTCGGTCTCGCCGGGGAAACCGACGATGAAATCGCCCGACAGCGCGATGTCCGGCCGCGCCGCGCGCACGCGTTCGAGCAGGCGCAGGTAGCTTTCGGCGGTATGGCTGCGATTCATTGCCTTCAGCACGCGGTCGTTGCCCGATTGCACGGGCAGGTGCAGGAACGGCATCAGCTTGGCGTTGGTGCCGTGCGCTGCGATCAGCGCCTCGTCCATGTCGGCCGGGTGGCTGGTGGTGTAGCGGATGCGCGCCAGATCGGGGATCGCGGCGAGTTCGGCGGCAAGGCCCGCCAGCCCCGTGGCGCGGCCCTTCGCGTCCTCGCCCGCCCAGGCGTTGACGTTCTGGCCCAGCAGCGTGATTTCGCGCGCGCCGCCTTCGACCAGCAGCTTCGCTTCCTCGACCAGATCGGCGAAGGGCCGGCTGATTTCCGCGCCGCGCGTATAGGGCACCACGCAATAGGTGCAGAACTTGTCGCAGCCTTCCTGCACGGTCAGGAACGCGCTGGGGCCGGAGCGGCGGCGGCGCGGCAGCGCGGCGAACTTGGCTTCGGCCGGCATGTCGGTTTCGGTGGCGCGCTTGCCCGCGGCGGCTTCGGCGACCATCTCGGGCAGGCGGTGGTAGGCCTGCGGGCCGACCACGACCCGGACCGAAGGCGCGCGCGCCATGATCTCCTCGCCCTCCGCCTGGGCGACGCAGCCGGCCACCGCGATCAGCGGCGAGGAACCGTCCTCGCGCCGCAGGCGGCCGATGTCCGAATAGACCTTTTCGGTGGCCTTTTCGCGGATGTGGCAGGTGTTGAGCACGACGAGATCGGCATCGTCGCGCGCGTCGGCGGGCGTCATGCCCTGCGCGGCGAGCAGTTCGGCCATGCGTTCGCCGTCATAGACGTTCATCTGGCAGCCGAAGCTCTTGACGTGGAAGGTCCGGGGGGAGGTGGGGGAAGCCATGGCGCCGGCCGATACGGGAATTTCGGGCTTTTGGAAACCGTGCCGCGTCTATTCAGCGGGCCATGGCCGCGGCGATGGCTGTGGCGATGCGCGCGCGTGCCTGCGCCGCGATGGTCTTGCGCGAGGCGGTTTCGGCTTCGGTCAGCACCGGCAGGAAATGCAGCGTGACCGGGATCGGCCGCCGCCGCGCAAGGATCTTCAGGAAATTGTCGACGCCATGTTCGTCGCCCACCCAGGCGATCGCGGCGGCTTCGGGGCCGTAATCGATCCACACCGGCTGGACCACGATGCCCGGCGGCACCGGATCGATCGCGGAGAGCAGCGAGGACTTGAACGGCAGCATCCCGGTGCCGTCGCTGGTGGTGCCTTCGGGAAAGATCGCCAGCGCGCCGGTATCGCTCAGCGCCGCGCGCACGTGCGCGACCTGCGCCTGCACGCTGGTGCGGTCATGCCGGGCGACGAAGACCGTATCGTTCATCTCGCACAGCCACTTGAGCAGCCCGTGCCCGGCCAGCCCGCTGTGCGCCACGAAGGCGGTGCCGGTGGCGCCCGACAGCACCGGAATGTCGAGCCAGCTGACGTGGTTGGCGACGAGGAACGCGCCGCGCCGCGCCGGCGTTCCCGCCTGCCGCCGCCGCACCCCGGCGATCCGCGCGATTCCGCCCAGGAACCGGCGCGGCCAGGGATTGTCGCGCCGCCGCGCGATGCGCCAGGCATAGTAGAGCGGCACGCAGGCGAGCAGCAGCGCCACCATGGCGAGCAGGCGCGCGAGGATGCGCAGGCGGCCGCCCAGCGGAATGCCCGCCGGGTGCGGCAGTTCAAGCGTCGCGTTCAAGCCGGACGCCGTAAAGCTCCATGCGGTGATCGACCAGGCGATAGCCCAGCTTTTCGGCGATCTGCCGCTGGAGCGCTTCGAGTTCGGGATCGACGAATTCGATGACCTTGCCGGTTTCCACGTCGATCAGGTGATCGTGGTGCGCTTCGGGCGTGGCCTCGTAGCGCGCGCGGCCGTCGCCGAAATCGTGCCGGTCGAGAATCCCCGCCTCCTCGAACAGCCGCACGGTGCGATAGACCGTGGCGATCGAGATGCGGGAATCGATGGCGGCGGCGCGTTCGTGCAGTTTCTCGACGTCGGGGTGATCCTCGCTTTCCGACAGGACGCGCGCGATCACGCGCCGCTGGTCGGTGATGCGCAGGCCCCGTTCCGCGCAGAGAGCTTCGATGTCGATCGGTTGGTGCACGTGTTACCCGGATAAGAATGCAATTGGCCCGCCGATCATAGACCGGCGGGCCAATTCTTCAACCTGCGAAGACGCGGCGGGTTCAGGACGCCGCGGCGGCCTTGGCGCGGCCACGCTTGGGCGCGGCAGGGGCCGGCGTGGCGGGCTTGCGGCCCAGGCCGATCTTCTTGGCCAGTTCGCGGCGCTTTTCGGCATAGGCCGGCGCGACCATGGGATAGTCGGCGGGCAGGTTCCAGCGCGCGCGGTACTGTTCCGGCGTCATGTTGTAGCGCGTGGCGAGGTGGCGCTTGAGCATTTTCAGCTTCTTGCCGTCTTCCAGGCAGACGATGTGATCGTTCTTGACCGAAGCGCGGATCGAAACCGCCGGCTCGGGCGCGGGTTCGGGGGCGGGTTCGCCGGGGTTCAGGCCCGCGAGCGCCGAATAGACGTTCGAGATCAGCGTGGGCAGATCGCCAACCGAGACACTGTTGTTGCTGACGTGCGCGGCAACAATGTCCGATGTCAGCGTGATCAGCGTTTCACGCATGTCGTTTTCGATTTCACTCATTTCTATGTCGACCTTCTGAGTTTTATGGCTTTGCGTATTTTGATATGGTTGTCCCAGGGACCATATAGGATCAATTCCTATAGAACCATTCGTTTTCAAGACAACGCATTGTTACATGAAAGGCCGCAATATGAATGATTTTTCATGCCGGCCTTATTGCCTCAGTCCAATACGAGTTCCTGACTGATCGCATCGAGCCGTTCGCCGCCCGGCGTCCGGTAATAGGCGCGCCGGATGCCCACCGGGGTAAATCCGTGCGCGGTGTAGAGATGCATCGCGGGATTGCCATGCCGCATCTCGAGAAAAACGCGTTTGATCCCGTTCGCGCGCGCTTCGTCGATGAACCGCGACAAAAGGCGGTGGCCAAGTCCCCGTCGGCGGTATTCGGGAGCGATCGCGAAAAGCAGAAGTTCTTCTTCGTCCAGAATACTGCGGCCGAGGAAGAAGCCGGCGGTTTCGTCACCCGGTTCGACGGCGGAACCGCCGTCGGCTGCGATCAGGCCGTAGCGGCAGCGGCCGAGCAGCAGCGCGTCGGCCACCTGCCGGCGGTTCCAGGCCTCGCCGTATTCGGGCGGAAACGCCCGCTCCATGACGCTGATGATCCGGTCGAGATCGTCTTCGGGCGCGATCATCGCGGTTGGGGCAGCTTCGCGTCGGGCGCGCGGCCATAGCGGGGGGCGGGATCGGCGGCGATCGCCGGTCCGGGCAGCAGCGCGAAGGCGCGCGCATCCGGCCGCAGCACCAGGGCGAGAGGCGCCGCGCCGGTTTCCCCACGCCGCGCCGCCACCGCTTCGGCCTGGCTGCCCGCGACCAGCGGCGCGGTGGAGCGGGCCACGGCATCGTCGGGCGTGAGCGAGAGCACCGGTTCGGACGGCCGGCCGGCCGCGTCGAAGGACTGGAAGAACCATTCGCCGTGCCCGCCGGTCATCACCACATCGATGGCGGCCTGCGGATGATCGCGCCGCGCCATGGCGGCGACCAGCGCCAGGCTTTCGAAGCCTTCGATCCGCGCGCCCCACGCCAGCGCCAGCGCGCGCGCGGCGGCAAGACCGACGCGGATGCCGGTGAAGCTGCCGGGGCCGCAATCGACCGCGATCGCATCGGCGTGGCCCTTCCCGGGCAGGGCGGCGATCATCGGCACCAGCCGTTCGGCGTGGCCGCGCCCCAGCGCGAGGCATTCGCCCGCGATCAGGTCATCCCCGTCGAACAGCGCGACCGAGCAGTCTTCCGTCGCGCTGTCGATGACGAGACGTCTCATAGGGTTGGTCCGCCGGTCAGGCGCCGGTCAGGCGATCGTGTTGAACGTCCCGAAATCCGGGCGCGGGCTGCGCTCGAAGATCGTGGCGGGATCGCCATAGCCCAGCGTGGAGATGAAGTTGGACTTCACGCGCGGCGTATCGGCGAAGAACGCGGCGTCGACGGCGGCGTTGTCGAAGCCCGACATCGGCCCGGTATCCAGCCCCAGCGCGCGCGCGGCGAGGATGAAGTAGCCGCCCTGCAGCGTGGAATTGCGCATGGCGGAAATCTCGCGCAGCGGCGCGTTGCCGTCGAACCAGCTTTTGGCGTCGGTGTGCGGGAACAGCCAGGGCAACTGTTCATGGAAATCGAGGTCCATGCCGATGATCACGGTGGCCGGGGCCTGCCGGATCTTGTCGGGATTGGCGCCGCCGGCCAGCGCCGCGAGCTTT
The DNA here is from genome assembly GCF_002336885.1 of Novosphingobium sp. UBA1939. Lineage (NCBI taxonomy): Bacteria > Pseudomonadati > Pseudomonadota > Alphaproteobacteria > Sphingomonadales > Sphingomonadaceae > Novosphingobium > Novosphingobium sp. UBA1939. Next base: position 17,857 of record NZ_DDFB01000043.1, read on the forward strand.
TCCTTGGCTTCCGGCGTGACGCACCAGACCAGCCGCGCGGGCATCTGGTTGGCCGAGGTCGGCCCCATCTTCATCAGGTCCCAGATCGCGTGAAGCTGCGCTTCGGTCACCGGCTTGTCGAGATACCCGTTATAGGTGCGCGCGGTACGGAAAAGCTGATCGAGCGCGGCATCGGCAAGCGGCTGGGACATGAGGACTCCTGGGCGTTGTTCGGGCAGTGGGGGCCAGCCCTGGGGCCGGCAGCCCCCGGAATCAGGCGGCGCGGACTTCGCTGACTTCGGGCACGTAGTGCTTCAGCAGGCTTTCGATGCCGTGCTTGAGCGTGGCCGTGGACGACGGACAGCCCGAGCACGCGCCCTGCATCTGCAAAAAGACCACGCCCTCGCGGAAACCGCGATAGACGATGTCGCCCCCGTCGTTCGCCACCGCCGGGCGGATGCGGGTTTCGATCAGTTCGCGGATCTGCGCCACGACATCGGCGTCGGCCGGATCGTCACCCACGTCCGCTTCCGCCTCCTCGCCGGGAACGACAATGCCGGCGGCGGTGCCGGGCGCGAACAGCGGAGCCTGGCTGACGAAGTGATCGAGCAGCACCGAAAGCACCTGCGGCTTGGCATCCGACCACTGCGATCCCGGCGCGATCGTGACCGAGACGAAATCGCGGCCGAAGAACACGCCGGTCACATCGCCCAGCGTGAACAGCGCCTCGGCCAGCGGCGACGCGGCGGCTTCCTCTTCGGAGAGGAATTCGCGCGTGCCCGACGGCATGACCTGCTCGCCGGGCAGGAACTTCAGCGTGGCCGGGTTAGGCGTGGTTTCGGTTTCGATGAACATACTTGTGCATGTAGGCGCGCGGCGGAGGGGGTCAAGCCCCGGGCGTGAGGCCGGTGTCCGGTTGGCGGCGGGGTTCCGGCCCTGCGTTCAGGCCGTGACGTTGACGAACTGTCCCGGCGCGACCGTGGCCACGCCGCTGTAGGCCGCGCTGATCGACGACCCTTGCGAGGCCTGAAGCTCGTAATGGATAGACTTCATGCGATCATGCTGCGCCGGATCGGCCGACAGAACGTTGCGATCGGCCTTCTTCGGATCGTTGACGCCGAACGGCCCCGCCGTGGGATTCGCGGGATCAACGTTCTTCTGGGCCAGCGCCACTTCCGAACAATTGCGGCAGGAAAAGCCACTGACCCAGACCGGAGAACTATAATCGCTGCTGATCGTCATCCGGTCGACTCGCTCCTGCCTTCGCTGTGGGCCTCATGGTTTTCCCATGACGTGGTTAAGCCTTTCTGGCGGGCCATGGTTAAGCAGGTCTTAATCCCGATCCCGATGGTCGATATGCGACAAATCGCGACTGTTCGACGCCAGCCCGTGCCCTTATAGCGACGGCATGAGCACCTTCTCCCGCGCGCCGCGCCCCTCCGCCATTCCTGCTATCGCCGGCCGCGCTTCCGCTGCGCTGGCGGCCCTTGCCCTTGCCGTCGCGCCGGGATTCGCGATGGCGGCGGCCCCCGCCGCGCCGGCGGCCGCGGGGCAGATCATCCCGCTGCCGCTGAACCCCGTGATCCCGGCCAGCCAGCGCGCCTGCGCGCTGAAGACGGCGTCGGGCCTCGGCTATACCGTGCTCAAGCCAGCCGACGGCGCGAAGCCGACCAAGGACGATTTCGTGCTGGTCAACTACATCGGCTACATCGCCGCCACCGGCGCGGTGTTCGATCAGGGGATGCAGGCCGCGTTCCCCGTGGGTGGCGTGATCCCGGGCTTTTCCGAAGGGCTGCAGCTGCTGCCGCAGGGCGCGATCTACCGCCTGTGCGTGCCGTCGGCGCAAGGCTATGGTGCGCAGGGCGCGGGCGACATCCCGGCGAACGCCGATCTGGTGTTCCAGGTGGAACTGGTGGACCACAAGTCCGCCGCCGAAGTGGAAGCCATGCGCAAGGCGGCGCAGGCCCAGCAGGGCGCGCCGGGCGCCGCCGCCGCGCCGCAGCCCTGACCGATCGCGCCGGAAACGGGGCCGGTCCTATTCACTGGCCCTTCATCCACGCGCTTCCTATAGAGGCCGGATGACGTCCTTCTCCCGGCGCGCCCGCCATCTCTGCCTGATCCTTCCCGTCCTGCTGCTGACAGGCACCGTCGCCGAGGCGAGGGCCCCGGCCCGCCGCGCGGCCACAGCGGCGAAGCCCGCGCCGAAAGCACCGGTGCCGTGGCTCTATCGCGGCAGCGACGTGCCGCAGGACAAGGAATGGATCTTCGGCGAACTGCCCAACGGGCTGCGCTATGCCGTGCGTCGCAACGGGGTGCCGCCGGGGCAGGTTTCGATCCGCGTGCTGGTCGATGCCGGCTCGCTTTACGAGACCGACAGCCAGCGCGGTTTCGCGCACCTGATCGAGCACCTGACCTTCCGCGATTCGAAGTACCTGAAGTCGGGCGAGGCGGTGCCGACCTGGCAGCGGCTGGGCGCGACGTTCGGCAGCGACACCAATGCCGAGACCACCGCGACGCAGACGGTGTACAAGCTCGACATTCCCGAGGCCACGCCGCCCAAGCTGGACGAAACGTTCCGCCTGCTGTCGGGCATGATCACCGCGCCGATCTTCACGCCGCAGGGGGTCAAGACCGAAGTGCCGATCGTGCTCGCCGAAATGCGCGAACGGTCCGGCGCGCAGGCCCGCGCGCTGGACGGCACGCGCGAACTGTTCTTCAAGGGGCAGCTGCTGGCGGCGCGGTCCCCCATCGGCACGGTGGAGACGCTGCAGGCGGCGACATCGGAAAGCGTCAAGGCGTTCCACGACAAGTGGTACCGGCCCGACAACGCGGTGATCGTGGTGGCCGGCGATGCCGATCCCCAGGCGCTGATCGCGGAGATCACCCAGTGGTTCGGTCCGTGGAAGGGTACCGGCCCCAAGCCGGCGCAGCCCGATTTCGGCAAGCCGGCGGCGCCCGCCGGGGCCGATCCGAAGAACCCGGTGGGCGATGCGCGCGTGCTGGTGGAGCCGGACCTGCCGCGCATCTTCAACTACGCCATCCTGCGCCCGTGGGTGAAGGTAAACGACACCATCCCCTATAACCAGGGCCTGATGGTCGACCGGCTGGCGATGGCGCTGATCAACCGCCGGCTGGAAGCCAAGGCGCGCGCGGGCGGCAGTTTTCTGGCGGCCTCGGTCGAACAGCAGGACATCTCCCGCTCCACCGACGCCACGATCGTCAACGTCACCCCGCTGGGTGACGACTGGAAGGCGGCGGTGCGCGACGTGCGCGCGGTGATCGCCGATGCGCTGACCACGCCGCCGAGCAAGGAAGAGATCGCGCGCGAGGTCGCCGAGTTCGACGTGGCCTTCAAGGTGCCGGTGGAAACGCAGGAAACGCTCGCCGGATCGAAGCTGGCCGACGATATCGTCAACGCGGTGGACATCCGCGAGACGGTGGCATCGCCCGAAACGGTCTACAATGTGTTCAAGAGCAGCGTTCCGCTGTTTACGCCGGCCGCCGTGCTCCAGCACACGCGCACGCTGTTCACCGGCACGGTGGTGCGGCCGGTGCTGATCACGCCATCGGCCAGCGACGCGACCGATGCCGACTTGCGCACCGCGCTGCTGGCGCCCGTGGATGCCGCCAAGGGCAGCCGCCTGGCCGCCTCGACCATCAAGTTCGCCGACCTGCCGCCGATCGGCACGCCGGGCACGGTGGCTTCGGCGCAGAAGACCGGGATTCTCGAGATCGAGCAGCTCGAACTCTCGAACGGGGTCAAGGTGCTGCTGTGGCCCAACGATGCCGAACCGGGCCGGATCATCATGAAAGTGCGCTTCGGCGGCGGCTATGCCGCGATCGATCCGAAGGATGCGGTCTATGGTCCGCTGGCCGAGGCGGCGCTGATGGACAGCGGCTTCGGCAACCTGAGCCGTGAGGACCTGGACCGGTTGGCGACGGGCCGCAAGCTGAGCCTGAACTTCGATATCGACGATACCGATTTCACGATGACGGCCGATACGCGCCCGGCGGACATGGCCGACCAGCTCTACCTGATGGCGGGCAAGCTGGCCACGCCGCGCTGGGACGCGAATCCGGTGCTGCGCGCCCGCGCGGCGGCACGGTTGCAGTATGAAAGCTATGCCGCTTCGCCCCAGTCGGTGCTGACGCGCGATGCCAACTGGCTGCTCAAGAACCGCGATCCGCGCTATGCCGTGCCGACCCCCGCCGAGCTTGACAAGGCGACGCCCGAGGGCTTCCGCCAGGTGTGGGAGCCGCTGCTGAAGCAGGGGCCGATCGAGATCGACATGTTTGGCGATTTCAAGCGCGAGGACGCGATCGCCGCGCTGGAAAAGACTTTCGGCGCGCTGCCGAAGCGCGATCCGGCGCCCGCGTCCACGCTGGCCCCGCACATCCCCGCGCACAACGAGGAACCGCTGGTGCTGACGCACCGCGGCGATGCCAACACCGCCGCCGCGCTGGTCGCCTGGCCGACCGGCGGCGGGCGCGCCGGCGTCCACGAATCGCGCCAGCTCGAACTGCTGGCGCAGATCATCAACAACCGCCTGTTCGACGAGATGCGCGAGAAGATCGGGGCGAGCTATGCGCCGCAGGTGGCCTCGACCTGGCCGCTGGACCTGCCCACCGGTGGGTACCTGGCCGCCACGGTGCAGTTGCGCCCGCAGGACCTGCCGGCGTTCTTCGCCGCCGCCGACAAGATCGCCGCCGATCTGGCCGCCACGCCGCCCACCGCCGACGAGATCGCGCGCGTGACCGAGCCGCTCAAGCAGCTGATCACGCGGGCCAGCACGGGCAACGGCTTCTACATGTTCCAGCTGGAAGGCGGGGCGACCGAGCCGCAGAAGTTCGCCGACCTGCGCTCGATCCTGTCCGATTACAGCCAGACCACGCCTGAACGGATGCAGGCCATGGCCGCGCGCTATCTGCGCAAGGACCAGAGCTGGCGGCTGGAAGTGGTGCCGGAAAAGAAGGGCCAATAGCGCGCATCCGCAACGGTGCGGAAAGCGATCACGGTGATCGCAACGGTTCCTTTGCAATTGTCCACAGGGAGGCGTATGGCCCCGCCCCTTGAAAGGAAGGAAACGTGGCAAGCAACTGGACTGCGGATTCATGGCGGGGACAAGAAGCGCGGCACATGCCGGCTTATCCCGATGCCGAAAAGCTGGGCGAGGTCGAGACGACCCTGACGAGCTTTCCGCCGCTGGTCTTTGCGGGCGAAGCACGCGCGCTGAAGGCCGAGCTGGCGAAAGTGGGCGCGGGCAAGGGTTTCCTGCTCCAGGGCGGGGACTGCGCCGAAAGCTTTGCCGAGTTCCATCCGAACACGATTCGCGACACGTTCCGCGTGCTGCTGCAGATGGCGGTGGTGCTGACCTTCGCCAGCAAGCAGCCGGTGGTGAAGGTCGGCCGCATGGCCGGGCAGTTCGCCAAGCCGCGCTCCTCGCCGGTGGAAGCGCAGGGCGGCGTGGAGCTGCCCAGCTACCTCGGCGACAACATCAACGGCATTGATTTTACACCCGAATCGCGGATTCCCGATCCCGACCGGATGCTGCGCGCCTATAGCCAGTCGGCGGCGACGCTGAACCTGCTGCGTGCCTTCGCCGGCGGCGGCTATGCCAATCTGCGCCAAGTCCACCAGTGGACGCTCGATTTCGTCGGCCGCAGCCCGTGGGCGGCGAAGTTCACCGAAATGGCCGACAAGATCGGCGAGGCGCTGGACTTCATGCAGGCCTGCGGCGTCGATCCGTCGAGCGTGCCGCAGTTGCAGGGCACCAGCTTCTACACCAGCCACGAAGCGCTGCTGCTGCAGTACGAACAGGCGATGACGCGGCAGGATTCGCTGACCGGCGACTGGTACGACACCAGCGCGCACATGCTGTGGATCGGCGACCGCACGCGGTTCGATGGCTCCGCGCATGTCGAGTTCCTGCGCGGCGTGGGCAATCCGATCGGCATGAAGTGCGGGCCGAGCCTGGCGCCCGACGCGCTGCTGCGCCTGCTCGACACGCTGAACCCCGCGCGCGAGGCGGGCCGGATCACGCTGATCAGCCGTTTCGGGCACGACAAGGTCGAAGCCGGCCTGCCGGCGCTGGTCCGCGCGGTGAAGCGCGAAGGGCATCCGGTGGTGTGGAGCTGCGATCCGATGCACGGCAACGTGATCAAGGCGGACAACGGCTACAAGACCCGTCCGTTCGACCGCATCCTCTCGGAAGTGAAGGGCTTTTTCGCCGTCCACCGCGCGGAAGGCACCCACGCCGGCGGCATCCATATCGAGATGACCGGCAAGGACGTGACCGAATGCACCGGCGGCGCGATCGCGATCACGCAGGAAGGGCTGGCGGACCGCTATCACACGCATTGCGATCCGCGCCTCAACGCCGGGCAATCGCTGGAACTGGCGTTCCTGCTGGCGGAAATGCTCAACCTGGAACTGGCGGGCAGCAAGGCCGAGGCGGCCTGACCGCCGGATTCGCGGCATGACGCTGGCGCCGGACAGACTGGACCGCTTCGCCCGCCACATCGTCCTGCCCGATGTGGGCGGGGCGGGGCAGGCGAAGCTGGTGCGTTCGCACGTGGTGCTGGTGGGGCTGGGCGGAATCGGCTCGCCCGCGCTGCAATACCTGGCGGGCGCGGGGATCGGGCGGTTCACGCTGATCGACGACGACGTGATCGAGGCGTCGAACCTCCAGCGCCAGACGATCTTTACCCCCGCCGCCATCGGACGGCCGAAGGCCGAGGTGGCGGCCGAATGGTTGCAAGCCTTTGATCCTGCAATCAATTTCGAAGCGCGCGTGGCGCGGATCGACCGGGGCAACGCGGCGGAACTGATCGCCGGCGCGGACCTCGTGCTCGATGGCTGCGACAACTTCGCCACGCGGCTGGCGGTGTCCGACGCCTGCGTGGCGGCGGGCATTCCGCTCACCAGCGCCGCGCTCGGCCGCTTCCAGGGACAGGTGGCGAACTTCGCCGGCCATCGCGAGGGGCATTCCTGCTACCGCTGCTTCGTGGGCGACGCTTTCGACGCCGAGGACTGCGATTCCTGCGCCGATCTGGGCGTGCTGGGCGCGATGGTGGGCATGATCGGCGCGTTCGGGGCGATGCACGCCCTGCGCGCGCTGCTGGAAGGCGTGGCCTCGCTTGGCGATCCGCAATGGGGCCAGTTGCACGTGTTCGACGGCCTCAAGCCCTCGCTGCGCGCGATGCGCATCGCGAAAGACCCCGAATGCCGGGGGTGTGGCGGCGGTCAGTAGAGCGGGTTCGCGCTGGGATCGCGGAAAGCGCGTCGTCGAAGCCGACCACTCCTCCGCGCCCTTTGCGATCCCTGCGCGACCTATAATCTGATGACATAGCCTTCAATCGTCATTGCGAGGGGCAAAGCCCCGCGGCAATCCAGGGTTGCGCGGGGGGCTCTGGATTGCTTCGCTACGCTCGCAATGACGAAGCGGATCAAACTTGAGTCATCATGCTCTCCACAGTCAGCCCAGCAGTTCGTTCACCCAGGCCGGGACCAGTTCGGTCGCCGGGCCGAGCCGGCTTTCGTCGAACCAGCCGGACCCCTGCGAGCGTTCGAGATTGAGCTCCAGCGTGGCCGCGCCCAGATCGCGCGCGTTGCGGACGAAGCCGGCGGCGGGATAGACCGCGCCCGAAGTCCCGATCGAGACGAACAGGTCCGCCGCGCGCAGCGCGTCGTAAATCTCTTCCATGCGATAGGGCATCTCGCCGAACCACACGATGTCCGGCCGCAGCGCCGGGGCGCCGCATACCGGGCAGGGCGGGCGGTCGATCAGCGGCCCGGTCCAGCGCGAACGCGCGTCGCAGGCGGTGCACCAGGTGCTGAGATGCTCGCCGTGCATGTGGAGCACTCTTCGTGCGCCGCCCGAACTTTCACTGGCCCGCTCATGCAGGTCATCCACATTTTGCGTCACGATCAGCAGGTTGCCCCGCCATTCCCGGTCCAGCCGCGCGAGCGCGGCGTGGGCGGCATTGGGTTCGCGCGTCTGGATCGCCGCGCGGCGCATGTCGTAGAAGCGCAGCACCAGATCGGGATCGCGCGCGAAGGCTTCGGGCGTGGCAACGTCCTCCACCCGGTGGTTCTCCCACAACCCGCCCGCTCCGCGAAACGTATCGATGCCGCTTTCCGCACTGATGCCCGCACCGGTGAGGATCACGATGTTCTGGATGGCTGCCATAGCGTGAGCTAACCCAGCATTTCCTGTCTCTCGTCCTCCGTGCAAAGGGCAAGTGCTCCAAGTGTGTGCTGCCCTTTGGCATGAGCGATTGTAGCGATTAAACTGCGCACCAGCTTATCCTCCGATGCTTCCGCCAGATCACGCAGGGCCAACGGCAGGACTGATGTCCAAGCAATTGAATACGCTGAAGCCAAACCCACGGGAGGCATCTCGCCTTTCAGAGCTCGCACCTCTTCGATGGTGGCAACGAGCCCATATATGTTCCAATCGGGATGATCCAACGACTCCAACAGATTTACCAAATCAGGGACGGCAGCGAACGATGCCGAGCCCAATTCACCCTGGTGATGAAGGCGCTCCCACAACAGACTGATGACGTTGCTATCCCCCTGCTTCCAGCGTGCGATCAATGGGCACGGGTCGAAGGGACTGCCATAGGCATCGAGTAGAACGCTCATTTCGTATCTTTGCGCTTTGCCGCGCTCAGATCAACGACAGCTTTGACAGGCTGCCCGTAAGCGCATGATCAGGCTCTAAAGCTCAAATTCATCGGCTCGACCTTTTTATCTGCAACTCTGCATAGCGTGTCGACGCGGTGGTTCTCCCACAGCCGGTCGAGGCCAAGAATGGGAGCAATTATGCCCCCTGAATCCAAGATGTAGGCAAAAAATCGATCCGCTTGGATCGTTTATGCGATGAATTGCCGTGATTCGATAAGTGCGATGAAAAGCGTTATAAATCGGCTTGGTTAACAAACCGTCTGCAAGGTTGCCGTCTGTGCAGCGACCCTCGCGGGGCGATGGCTCCGAATAAATATAAGCGATTGATATAATGTATTTTATGTCGGAGGTCAGCTCATCCCCGGGTTTCGCAGGCTCGCCGTCCAGATGCCCGAGCCGGTGCGGACGACGATATTGCGCAGTGCGCGCATCGCGCCCATGAAGCTCCGCGCAAACGGGGTGAGCCATGGCCAGAATCGGAATTATCGGCAGTGAAGGACGCATGGGGCAGGCGCTGCGCGCGGCGGTTGCGGCGGCGGGGCATGATCTGGCGGGTGGAATCGACCGGGGCGGCGATGCGCTGGCGCTGGCGCTGGCGAGCGACGTGCTGGTCGATTTCTCGGCTCCGGCCGCGCTCGAAGGCAATCTCGATGCGGCGGTGGCGGCGGGCGTGCCGATCGTGATCGGCACCACGGGGCTGGAGGAACGCCACCATTTCCTGTGCGATGCGGCGGCCGACGCGGTGGCCGTGCTCCAGACCGGCAATACCTCGCTGGGCGTGACGCTGCTCGCCCATCTGGTACGCGAGGCGGCGAGCCGGCTGGGCGAGGACTGGGACATCGAGATCGTCGAGACGCACCACCGCATGAAAGTGGACGCGCCTTCGGGCACCGCGCTGCTGCTGGGCGAGGCGGCGGCGAAGGGCCGCGCCGTGTCGCTGGCGGAAGCCGCGGTGCGCGGGCGTGATGGCATCACCGGGGCGCGGCAGGCGGGCACGATCGGCTTCGCTTCGCTGCGCGGCGGCACCGTGGCGGGCGATCACACCGTGCATTTCCTGGCCGACAACGAGCGTGTTTCTCTGTCGCATCTCGCGGAAAACAGGGCGATTTTCGCCCGCGGAGCGGTGCGCGCGGCGGAATGGCTGATCGGGCGCGCGGCCGGGCGCTATACCATGCCGGAGGTGCTGGGGCTTTGAAGAAGGACGCGATCTTCGAGTTCTTCCGGCGGCTGGCGGAAACCAACCCCGATCCGCAGACCGAGCTGGAATTCGGCAATACCTATCAGCTGCTCGTGGCGGTGGTGCTTTCGGCGCAGGCGACCGACGTGGGCGTCAACAAGGCCACGCGCGCGCTGTTTCGCGACGTGAAGACGCCGCAGGCGATGATCGATCTGGGCGAAGAAGGGCTGAAGCAGCACGTCAAGACGATCGGCCTGTTCAACGCCAAGGCCAGGAACGTGATCGCGCTGTCCGAAATCCTGGTGCGCGATTACGGCGGCGAGGTTCCGGCCGACCGCGACAAGCTGACCGAACTGCCCGGCGTGGGCCGCAAGACCGCCAATGTCGTGATGAACTGCGCGTTCGGCGCGGAGACGTTCGCGGTCGACACGCATATCTTCCGCGTGGGCAACCGCACGGGGCTGGCGAAGGGCAAGACGCCGCTGGCGGTGGAGAAACAGCTCGAAAAGAAGGTGCCGCAGCCGTTCCGCGTGGGCGCGCACCACTGGCTGATCCTGCACGGCCGCTATATCTGCAAGGCGCGCACGCCCGAATGCTGGCGCTGCCCGGTGATTGACCTTTGCGCCTACAAGGCGAAAACTCCGGCCAAGGGCGTGAAGCCCGACTCCGCGAAGGCGCCCGCCGCGCGCACGAAAACGCGGGGAAGCAAGGAGAGCACGCCATGAAGCGCACGGGATTCGCCGCCGGCCTGATTCTGGCCACCGCTGCCGCTACCGCGATCGGCGGTTCGATGGGGATGGCCGCCGGGACCAACTCCCCGGACGGACACCGGCGCGACGTGCCCGCCGCCACGCCCACTGGCCCGGCGGTAAGCTGCATTCCGCTGGTCGGCATTCGCGAAAGCCAGGTGCGCGACGACTGGACCATCGATTTCCGCACGGCGGGCAACAAGTGGTATCGCAACACGCTGCCCTATCGCTGCAGTTCGCTGGGCTTCGAGCGGGCGTTCAGCTACGCGACCTCGCTGTCGCAGCTGTGCAACACCGACATCATCACCGTGATTGCCACGGGCGGTGGCGGCGGCCCGCGCGGATCGTGCGGGCTGGGCAGTTTCCAGCCGGTGGAACTGGCGAAGAAGCTGAAAAAGTAGGGTTTTTCTGGCGGCGGGGCGGGGGCGAGGCCTGGCGCCAGACCCTTCCTGTAACGTCACCTCGGGCACTTCGTTACGTTACATTTTGCGCGGTTTGGGGCCTCATTTCGGGGAGACCGGGTGCTTTGGCGTTGCGCTCCGTCCTTACTGATCGGGCCTACTGATCGGGATCGAGATTGAGCCCCTTCCGGCCGTGTTCGGGCGTGCCGTGCGGGGGCATCGGCGGTTCGGCGTCGGGATCGAGCGGGGGCTGCAACATGCCTTCCCACTTGGTGATGACCGACGTCGCCACCGCGTTGCCGACGACGTTGGTGGCGGTGCGGCCCATGTCGAGAAAGGTGTCCACCCCAAGCAGCAGCGCCACGCCTTCGACCGGCAGGCCGAACTGCGTCAGCGTGGCCGCGATCACCACGAGGCTGGCGCGCGGCACGCCGGCGATGCCCTTCGAGGTGACCATCAGCGTGAGCAGCATGGCGATCTGCTGCCCGGCGGAGAGCGGGATGTTGTAAGCCTGCGCGATGAACATCGTGGCGAAGCTGGTGTACATCATCGACCCGTCGAGGTTGAAGCTGTAGCCCAGCGGCAGCACGAAGCCCGATATGCGGCGCGGCACGCCGAAGCGGTCGAGCTGTTCGAACAGCTTGGGCAGCGCGCTTTCCGAACTGGCGGTGGAGAAGGCGAGCAGCACCGGCTGGCGGATGTAGCGCGCCAACAGCAGCGCGCGTTTGCCCAGGAACGCGGTGCCCATCGCGAACAGCAGCGTCCACAGCAGCAGCAGGCCGAAATAGAATTCGCTGACGAACACGCCGTAGGTAATGATAATGCCAAGGCCCTTGGTGGCGATCACGGCGGCGAGCGCACCGAACACCGCAAGCGGGGCAAGGCGCATCACGTAGTCGGTGATCGTGAGCATGACTTGCGCCAGCGCATCGCACCCTTCGACGATCATCGTGCCCTTCTTGCCCAGCGCCGACAGCGCGACGCCGAAGAACAACGAGAATACAAGCACTTGCAGCACATCGTTGCGGGCCATCGCGTCGATGATGCTGGTGGGGAACACGGCCAGGATGAAGTGGCGCAGCGTGAAGTCCGCCGTCGCCAGATCCTTGACCGGCCCCGCCGCCTCGAACGCGAGGCCGACGCCGGGCTGGAACAGGTTGACCAGCACCAGCCCCAGCCCGATCGAGATGAGGCTGGCGGTGATGAACCAGCCCAGCGCCCGCCCGCCGATCCGCCCGAGCGCGGCGCTATCGCCCATGCCGGCGATGCCGCTGACCAGCGTGGCGAAGACCAGCGGCGCGATGATCATCTTGATAAGATGAAGGAAAATCTCCGGCAGCAGCTTCAGCAGATCGGCATAGAAGGCGAGCGAGGGATCGCTGGCGGGGTAGGCGCGGTTGAGCGCATAGCCGACGAGGATGCCGGCGATCATGCCGATCACGATGTAGAGGGTAAGGCGCTTGGCCAAGGGACGATCGCTCCCGCTGAAATGTCGCTGCAGTTGTTGCGGCTGAGACTAACGGCCGTATCCGCCCCCCGCAACGCCATCGGCGGGTGTTCATCCACGACAAAGGTGCATAGGTTGCTCCGCGAAAATCAGGAAAGAGGGATGGGATGCAGCATATCAGGGTGGAACGGCGCGGACGGGTGACGCGGATCGAACTGGCGCGGCCGGAGGTGCTGAACGCCATCAACGCGGCGATGCACGAAGAACTGGAGCAGGCGTTCAACGCCTTCGCCGCCGATCCGGAACAGTGGATCTGCGTGGTAACGGGCGCGGGCCGTGCCTTCTGCGCCGGCACCGATCTGAAATCCGTGGTGGCGGAAGGGCGCAAGCCCTATCCGGCGCACGGCTATGCCGGCCTGATCCAGCGGTTCGATTGCGACAAGCCGATCATCGCGGCGGTCAACGGCCTGGCGCTGGGCGGCGGATTCGAGCTGGCGCTGGCCTGCGACATCATCATCGCGGTGGAAAGCGCAGGCTTCGGCCTGCCCGAACCGCTGGTGGGCGCGGTGGCGCTGGGCGGTGGCGTGCACCGCCTTGCCCGCCAGATCGGGCTGAAGCAGGCGATGGGCATGATCCTCGCCTCGCGCCGGGTCGACGCGCGCGAGGGCGAGCGGCTGGGCTTCGTGACCGAGGTGGTGCCCGATGGCGACCTGGACGCGGCGGTGGAGCGCTGGACGGCGGCGATCCTGAAAGGCGCGCCGCTTTCCGTCCGCGCGTCGAAGCAGGCGGTGATGCGCGGGCTGGACGAACCCGATCTGACCTCCGCGCTGGCCAACCAGGCGCGCTATCCCGCGTTCGGGACATGGTTCAACAGCGCCGATGCCGCCGAAGGGCCACGCGCCTTCGCCGAAAAGCGCGCGCCGGAGTGGCAGGGGCGGTAGGCTTCCTGTGTCCGTCTCGTAACGGATTGCACGGCCGTTATCCCTGACGTGATCCAGGATCCCGATTTTCCTGCAATTCCAGTGGGATACCGGGTCAAACCCGGGATAACGGGGAGGGGGTGAAGCGGGTCTCTGCCGCCTCAGCGCCCGGTCTGCGCGCGGTGCAGCAGCTTCTGGTCGGCCAGCACCAGCGCCATCATCGCTTCCACCACCGGCACGCCGCGAATGCCGACGCACGGATCGTGGCGGCCCTTGGTGAACAGCTCGGTCGCCTCGCCCTCGCGCGTGATCGTGGGCATCGGGGTGAGAATCGACGATGTGGGCTTGAACGCCACGCGCACCACCACCGGCTGGCCGGTGGAAATGCCGCCGGCCACGCCGCCGGCATGGTTGGCGAGGAACGCTGGGCCGTCGTTGCCCTCGTCCGGCCGCTTGGGCCGCATCGGATCGGCGTTGCCTTCGCCGGTGTTGCGGGCGGCGGCGAAGCCATCGCCGATTTCCACGCCCTTCACCGCGTTGATTCCCATCATCGCGTGGGCCAGTTCGGCATCGAGCTTGGCATAGAGCGGCGCGCCCCAGCCGGCGGGGACGCCGGTGGCCACGCATTCGACCACCGCGCCCAGCGATGAGCCGGCCTTGCGCGCCTCGTCCACCCGCTTTTCCCAGCGCGCGGCGGCTTCGGCATCGGGGCAGAAGAACGGATTCCGGCCGATTTCCGCCGCATCGAACCGGGCGGGATCGATCGCGTCGCCGCCGATTTCGCTGACCCAGCCGGTGATCGCCACGCCGTCCAGCACTTTGCGCGCCACCGCGCCCGCCGCCACGCGCGCGGCGGTTTCGCGCGCGGAGGACCGCCCGCCGCCGCGATAATCGCGGAAACCGTACTTGGCGTCATAGGCATAGTCGGCATGGCCGGGGCGATAGGCCTTGGCCACGTCGCCATAGTCCTTCGAACGCTGGTCCACGTTCTCGATCAGCAGGCTGATCGGTGTGCCGGTGGTGCGCCGCACGCCGTCGGCCGTCTCGAACACGCCCGAAAGGATGCGGACCTGGTCCGGTTCCTGCCGCTGCGTGGTGAAGCGCGACTGGCCGGGGCGGCGCGCGTCGAGGAACGGCTGGATGTCCGCTTCGGTCAGCGGGATGCCGGGCGGGCACCCGTCGACGACCGCGCCAAGCGCGGGGCCATGGCTTTCCCCCCAGGTGGTGAAGCGGAAGACGTGTCCGAAGCTGTTCAGGCTCATGGGCTGCGGCTTTGTCGGGATTCGCCGGAAATGTCCATGCCGGCATGCTTGTCTGCGATATTCATCGCCGCACTTTGCGGCTATCGCAGAATTTGCGCCCATTTTGGTAACATTCTGTTAGAAAGCGCGCATGTTCATCGTCGTTTTCCGCAACCGCAAGCGCGCCGACATCGATGCCGATGCCTATTCCGTCGATGCCGCGCGCATGGAGCGCCTGGCGCGCACGCAGCCCGGCTTCGTCTCGTTCAAGAGCTACCACGCCGACGATGGCGAGGTGCTGGCGCTGTCCGAATGGGAAAGCGAGGAGGCCGCGCTGGGCTGGCGCCGGCAGGTGGCGCACATCGAGGTGCAGGGGCGTTCGCGCGATGCCTACTACCAGGATTACACGCTTTATGCCGGCAACCCCACGCGGACGCGCCGCTTCTGCCGGGACGGGGCATAGCGCCGCATCCGCAATCGCGCCGTTTGCCGCCCGTGCCGATCGCCGCTAAGGGACTGGAAAGTCTGACGCAAAGGATCGGCGCGTGGCCCTGATGGTTTACGGCATTCCCAACGGGGTGCAGGCTGTCACCGTGATCGCCAACAGGGTCTGGATTGCGTTCATTGGCCTGATTTTGGTCGCTTCTCCCGCATCTGCTCGACCGGGAAGTGCTGACCCTGCTTGCGCCATCCCGGCGTATTGGGTCCCAGATGGCGAGGCTTTGCTGGAGCACCAGACTTTCCACCAGGTGACGCTCGTCCGCGACGGCTCGGTGCGTTTCAATGGCCGGCCTATTTCGGATCGCCGGCTTGAAGCCACCCTCCGCGTGTTGGGCAGGGGGCCATTGCGCCGACGTAATCAAATCGGCCTCGTCGTTGCTGACGGCACACATTGTACCCGTGTCGCCGCAGTGCGCACGATGATGGAAGCGGCGCTGAATTGCCAAATTGGGATGTGTCGCAATGGCTCTTTACGCCAGCCACCTCCACCGCCATCAGCCCACAACAGCTCTGCCTCGACGGAACAAAGGACAGTGGAATGACGCTCACGGTTTACGAAATTCCCAACTGCGAACAATCTGTTTCCTAAGTAGCGGGAAAACTGGATAGGCGGGAGCGATGGCGGACTGACGGCCATTGGGGCAGAATATAGGCATGATGTATCAGATCATTTTGATCGTAGTAGCGACCGCTTTCATCACTGTGCCTCAATGGTTTTCAACCCATAAGGCGCAGCGTCATTCTCAGCGCCTCGCGGAACTGCGTGAAGGCGCATCTGAGGCGTATTTCGAAGAGCGCCGTGCGCTGGAAACCTATCGCCCGCGAGGGGTGAGTTGGCCCTATCGGTTATTTGGACTCGCTATGATGGCTTTCGCGATTAGCAGTTTGGTTTTCCTGCGCTAAAACAGCCTCAAGCGTTTCAAAAGGGGCTTGGCGTGACGTTAACCATGTATGCGATTCCCAACTGCGACACCGTGAAGAAAGCGCGCGTCTGGCTGGAAACCAGAGGCATCGCCTATACCTTCCACGACTACAAGAAGCAGGGCGTGGACCCGGCGCGGATCGCGGGATGGGTGGCGCAGGCGGGGCTGGACAAGGTGCTCAACAAGGCGGGCACCACCTTCCGCAAGCTGGACGACGCGGCCAAGGCCGATCTCGACGCGGACAAGGCGGTGGCGCTGATGGCGGAGCATACCTCCACCATCAAGCGGCCGATCGTGGAATATCCCGGCGGGCTGCTGGTGGGGTTCAAGGACGCCGAATGGGCGGCGGCGCTGGGCTGAGCGGCGCGCGCCGGTGAACCCCGTCGAGGCCCTGGCCGCCGTTCTGGGCCTGATCAACATCGCCCTGCTGGTGCGGCGGTCGGTGTGGAACTTCCCCGCCGCCATGGCGATGGTGACGGCTACGGCCTTCGTGCTGTTCCGCGCGCGGCTCTATGGCGAAACCGGGCTGCAGGCGTTCTTTTTCGTGGTCAACGGCTGGGGCTGGTGGCTGTGGAGCCGGGCGAAAGGCGGCGAGGAAGCTGGCGTGCCGGTGGGCTGGATGAGCGCCCGGCAGCGGATCGCGTGGGCCGGGGTGACGGCGGCGCTCAGCCTGTCGCTGGGCTGGGCGATGCACCGCTTCACCAATGCCGCGCTGCCCTTTGCGGATTCGGCGGTGACGGGGGCGAGCATCGCCGCGCAGTTCCTGCTGTCGTTTCGCCGGATCGAGAACTGGGTGCTGTGGATCGCGATCGACGTGGTTTCGATCGCGCTCTATCTGGCGCGGGGGTTGCCGCTGCTGGCGGCGCTGTACGGCGCGTTTCTGGTGATGTCGGCGGTGGGCCTGCGCGCGTGGATCGGCGCGGCGCGGCGGCCGGCGGGGAATGAGGTGTTTGCGTGATCCAGGTCTGTTTTCATGGCGCCGAAAGCACCGGCAAATCGGTGCTGGCCGACCGGTTGCGCAAGCGGTTCGGCTGGCCGTGGGTGCCCGAATACGGGCGTTCGTTCTGCGAAACCATGGGGCTGGAACTGACCATGGGCGACCTGCTGGAGATCGCCGAGGGGCACGACCGGGCAGTGCGGGGGGCGGCGCTGCTCCAGCCGCAGGTGCTGGTGCTGGATACCGATCCGCTGATGACGGCGGCCTGGGCGCAGATGCTGTTCGACGACGTGCCCGAGGCGCTGCTGGCCTATCCCAAGGCGGATCTGTACCTGCTGTTCGAGCCGGACGTGCCGTGGGTGGCCGACGGCACGCGCTTTTTCGGCACCGAAGAGAAGCGCGCGCGCTTCGCCGCGATCGCCGAGGACATGCTGGTGCGCACGGGCGTGACCTATCGCCGGATCGCGGGCGACTGGCCGTTCCGCGAGGCGCAGGCGGTGGCGGCGATCGAGGAAGCGTTGCGCCGCGCCGGGTCGAAGCCGCCGGTGCGATAAAGAGTGGCGCGCGGCCCTGTTGGCCCGGCGCGATTCGTGTTATCTACATTCTTGTGAATAACGCGAATCCCCATCTCTATCCCATCAATGTCGATCCGGCGGACATCGACTTCATGGGCCATGTCAACAACGCCAGCTACCTGAAATGGGTGCAGGAGGCGGTGATCGACCACTGGCAGGCGCTGGCCCCGGCGGAAGCGGTGGCGCGGCACCTGTGGGTCGCGCTCAAGCACGAAATCACCTATCGCCGGCCAACTTTTCTGGACGATACGGTGATCGCGCATGTCGTGCTGGAAAAGGTGCAGGGCGCCAAGGCCTTCTACGAAACCGTGATCAAGCGCGGCGAGGACGTGCTGGCCGAAGTCCGTTCCAGCTGGTGCTGCGTGGACGCGGTGACACACCGCCCCGCCCGGCTGGCGCGCGATCTGGTGGAAAAGTTCCTGCCTTCGGGCGAGTGACGCGGCGCCCCGAAATCCGGTAAAACCGATTGTTAACCATATGCGGTTACCATGCCGCTTATGACTACTGCAATCATCGCGCTGCTGCTGACGCCAGCCTTCCTCGCGAAGGCGCTCGTAGCGTTGTCCATGCTGGCCGTGGCCTTGTTCGGCATCCTGAAATGGAAAGCCCGCGCAAGGCGCTCGCGCATCAGCGAGGGCACCTTGCTGCATCTGGCGTTCCTTCGTGGAACGCTGGGGGCGTCGCTCTGGAGCAGCCTGTTTCGCCACAAGACCCACACGGAACTGCTCCCGCGCGTCTTGCACGTCAACCCGTTCCCGCCCGTCACGGCTCTTGCCGGCTGGAAGGTCTGGGCTCTCTCCAAACCGCTGCCGCCCTGAGCGTCTAGCGCAGTTTCACAATACCCAGGCCATCGTTCTTGGCCCGAATTTTCACCGAATCCTCACTGCGGGTGAGCGCCTTGGCAATAGCCTTCAGCGCCATGCCCTTCTTTGCGAGTGTGTGTAGCTTATGTATTTCATCAGCAGTCCAGGGTTGTTTGTGCCGTTCAAAGCGTTCGGCCATGGAATCAGCCCTTTCTTGCCGTGACTATGTAATTGAGTGCGAGATTATCCGACAGGTGCAAACCCTTGGTCGGACTGTAAGCGATACCGATTGGATTACCCATGACCAGGCCTGCTTCGGAGAGCAGGTCATGCAATTCCACCGGGGTGACAAAATCGTCCCAGTGGTGCGTACCGCGGGGCACCATGCCCAGCGTTTCCGCCCCTTCCACCAGCAGCAGGCGTGCAGCTGCCGTGCGGTTGGGGGTGGAAAGGACCATCAGCCCGTCTTCGCCCAGCGCTGCCGCTAGCGCCGCGACGAAGGCAGGTTTGTCGGCCACGTGCTCGATCACCTCCATGGCGGTGACGAGGTCGAAACCGGCAAGGTCCAGTGCGCCGATCTCGCCCAGGCGATAGGTGATGGCCAAGCCACCGCCCGCCGCATGGGCCTGCGCCGCCGCGACGTTCTCTGCCGCCGCGTCGACGCCAGTAACCGCCGCGCCCATCCGGGCAAGCGGTTCGCACAGCAGACCGGCGCCGCAGCCTACATCCAGCGCGCGCCGGCCTGCCAGTGGCTTAAGCGAGCGGGGATTGGTACCGAAATGCGAATCGATGGCGTTTCGGATGAAGCCCAGCCGCACCGGGTTGAGACGGTGCAGCATGGCCGAGGAGCCCTTCGGGTTCCACCAGTCCTGCGCGAGCTTGCCGAAATGCGCCGCCTCCTCCGGGCGAATGGTGGGCGCGAGTGCCGAGGGTGTTGCATTGCTCATGACGCATCCCTAACAGGACGCCCGCCGCACGGCGAGGGGCTGTGCGGGCAAGATTGTTGCGCAGTGCGTTGCGCCCACAGGCAGGAGTACCCCCTTGGCCCGGATCGTGATGAAATTCGGCGGCACATCAATGGCCGGCACCGAGCGCATCCGCCGTGTCGCGCGGATCGTGCAGCGCCAGCAGGCGGCCGGGCACGAAGTGGCGGTGGTGGTTTCGGCGATGGCCGGGGAGACCGACCGCCTCGTCAATTTCTGCCGCGAAGCCAATCCCCTGTATGATCCTGCCGAATACGACGTCGTCGTCGCCAGCGGCGAACAGGTGACGTCGGGGCTGCTCGCGATGCATCTCCAGGCGCTGGGCTGCAAGGCGCGTTCATGGCTGGGCTGGCAATTGCCCGTCCGCACCGACGACGCCCATGCCAAGGCCCGCATCGAGACGATCGATTCCGACGCCCTGCTGGCCTCGATGGCCGCGGGCGAAATCGCCGTTATTCCCGGTTTTCAGGGACTTACCGCGGACAACCGCGTGACCACGCTGGGCCGTGGCGGTTCCGACACCTCGGCGGTGGCCGTGGCAGCGGCGGTGAAGGCCGACCGCTGCGACATCTATACCGACGTCGACGGCGTCTATACCACCGACCCCCGCATCGTCGCCAAGGCGCGCAAGCTCAAGAACGTGACGTTCGAGGAAATGCTCGAGCTGGCCTCGGTCGGCTCGAAGGTCCTGCAGACCCGCTCGGTCAGCCTCGCCATGAAGGAAGGCGTGCGGGTGCAGGTGTTGTCATCCTTCATCGACGACGACGCGCCGCCGGCGGACAGCATCCCCGGCACGATGATCGTCAGCGAGGATGAACTGATCGGGGAACTGGAAGGATTGGAAATGGAACGTCAGTTGATCACCGGCATCGCCGCCGACAAGAACGACGCCAAGGTCACCCTGACGCGCATTGCCGACCGGCCGGGCGCGGTGGCGACCATTTTCGGCCCGCTGGCCGAAGCCAACATCAACGTCGACATGATCATCCAGAACGTCGCCAAGGACAAGGGCGAGACCGACGTGACCTTCACCGTGCCGCAGGCGGACCTGGCGCGCACGCAGGCGCTGCTGGAAGAGCAGAAGGACACGATCGGCTATTACCGGATCATCGCCGACAGCAAGGTCGCCAAGATCAGCGTCGTGGGCGTGGGCATGCGCAGCCACGCGGGCGTGGCCGGCACGATGTTCAAGGCGCTGGCCGATCGCGGGATCAACATCCAGGCGATTTCCACCAGCGAAATCAAGGTTTCCGTGCTGATCGACGAGGACGAGACCGAACTCGCGGTGCGCGTGCTCCACACCGCTTATGGGCTGGACGCCGCGTAAAGGACTGTTTCTGAAAGCGAAACCCCGCCTCCGGATAGGGGGGATAAACCGGAGGCGGGGCGCGACCCGACTGGCTCTGGGGGAGGGGATGGTGCCAGTCCGGAACGGGGAAGCGGGTTCGCTTCGTGTTGAAACCGGTATAGGCTCTGCCCTCTGATTGGTAAAACGGGATAAAGCGGTCACAGTCATCGCTTGGGCCGATCATTGTCCGTATCGCACCCTGCTCTTGCCGCCCCGCTCTTGCCGCCCCGCTCTTGTCGGCGCACGCCGCGCGGCCTAAGGGGCTGCCGCTCTGGCACGGACGATGGGAACCCTGATGACGGCACCTGTGAAGACTTCAGCGCTGATGGCGCGCGGCGCGGCGTTCCTCGGCACCGAACATGCCATCCTGTGCGGGGCGATGAGCTGGGTTTCCGAACGCAATCTGGTGGCCGCGATCAGCAACGCCGGCGGCTTCGGCGTGATCGCCTGCGGCGCGATGACGCCCGAACTGCTCGATGCCGAAATCGCGGGGACCAAGGCGCTGACGGCCCGCCCGTTCGGCGTGAACCTCATCACCATGCACCCCCAGCTGTTCGACCTGATCGCGGTCTGCGCCCGGCACGGCGTGGGCCACGTGGTGCTGGCGGGCGGCATTCCGCCCAAGGGCAGCGTGGAAGCGATCAAGGATTTCGGCGCGAAAGTGCTGGTTTTCGCGCCCACGCTGGCGCTGGCGAAGAAGTTGCTGCGCTCGGGCGCGGACGCGCTGGTGATCGAAGGCAGCGAGGCCGGCGGCCATATCGGCCCGGTGTCCACCAGCGTGCTGGCGCAGGAATTCCTGCCGGCGCTGGCGGAAGAGCACGTGGTGTTCGTGGCCGGCGGCATCGGCCGGGGCGAGATGATCGCCTCCTACCTCGAAATGGGCGCCAGCGGCGTGCAGCTGGGCACGCGCTTTGCCTGCGCCAGCGAATCCATCGCGCATCCCGCGTTCAAGCAGGCGTTCTTCCGCGCCAACGCGCGCGATGCGATCGCCTCGGTCCAGGTCGATCCGCGCCTGCCGGTGATCCCGGTGCGCGCGCTGAAGAACAAGGGCACCGAGGAATTCACCGCCAAGCAGGTGGAAGTGGCGCGGCTGCTGGACCAGGGCACGGTGGACATGGCGGCGGCGCAGCTCGAAATCGAGCATTTCTGGGCCGGCGCGCTGCGCCGCGCGGTGATCGACGGCGATGTGGAGCGCGGATCGATCATGGCCGGGCAATCGGTGGGCATGGTGACGAAGGAGGAACCCGTCACCGCGATCATCGCGCAATTGCTGGCGGAAAGCGAAGCCGCGCTGAACGCGCGCTGCTGAAGCCGGAAAAACCGTCCTGAAATCGTCCCCTAATTCATCATTGCGAGGGGCGAAGCCCCGCGGCAATCCAGAGCGCTGGATTGCTTCGCTTGCGCTCGCAATGACGAAATGCCTCGGTCCCGGTGCGCCCTGCGCTAACCGCTGAAGGCAACGACCCCGCCGGTCGATCCGAAGCCGCCTTCGCCGCGCGCGGTTTCGTCCAGTTCGTCCACTTCCAGCCAGCTCGCCTGGGTCACCGGGGCGAGCACCAGCTGCGCCACGCGATCGCCGCGCCGGATGGCGAAGGGTTCGGCGCCCAGGTTGATCATGATGACCTTCAATTCGCCGCGATAATCCGAATCGATCGTGCCCGGCGTGTTGGGCACCGTGACGCCGTGCTTGAGCGCGAGGCCCGAACGCGGACGGACCTGGATCTCGAACCCTTGCGGAATCGCCACGGCAAGGCCGGTGGCGACGGCATGGCGCGCGCCGGGGGCCAGGGTCACGTCCTCGGCTGAAACCACGTCCATGCCCGCCGCGCCGGCGGTGGCATAGGCGGGCAGCGGCAGGTCCCCGGCGCCGGGCAGGCGCTTGACGCGGACGGGAACGGCGGCGGTTTCAGGCGAGTGCATCGGCAATCCTTTCGACCAGCGCGGAGGCGACCTGGTCCTTGGGCATTTCGGGCAGGCTTTCGACCCCGGCGGCGGTGACGATGTGGACCGCGTTCAACGCGCCGCCCATCACGTCGCCCGACACGTCGTTGGCGACGATCCAGTC